>NZ_AHMM02000015.1:780000-1035771 GCF_000243675.2 Leptospira inadai serovar Lyme str. 10
TGATTCCTAATCTCGAAGAAACGCCGATGAGCTTACTTTAGTAAGGAGATTCGGTTTAGTTTTGATATATTATAATACTCGAACATTCTATTGATCGGATTAATATACGAGTCTAAGCTATACCGTAAGCGAGAGCCGAATCATTCGGATATAAATAGAAATAAGGAGGATAGTAAAAAAATGAAAGTTAAAGGATCAAACTTTAAGAATATAGACGAGTATATCGAAAATTTTCCCTCCGAAGTTCGGAGGCTTCTAGAAGATCTGCGCTCTACCATTATGAAGTAGGCGCCGAATGCGGTCGCAAAAATCAGCCATCGAATGCCGGCATTCGAACACAACGGAAACCTCTTCTTTTTTGCCGCATATAAAAACCATATCGGGTTTTATCCGACTTCGAGCGAAATAAATTCATTTCGATCGGAATTGTCGTAATATAAAACTTCACGGGGTGGGGTCCAATTTCCCTTAAACGAACCTCTGTCGCTATCGCTGGTTAGCAAGATCGTGAAATACAGGGTAAAAGAAAATATCACCGATGCTAAAAAGAATAAATCTTGAATTTCGATCTTACTATTTTGGAGATGGACAATATCATATTATTTCATTTTAGAATAAGTTCTGATTTTAAAGTAAGGTCGGGTCGAATTTTTCGCCTGAGGATCGTTGGTGTAGTTCGCTTATCATTTCGTTTTCCGAAATAGGAAATTTCGGATTTCTTTGATCATTAGTTCGGCGGAGTCTTCGAAAAAGAAATGATTCGCGTCCGGAAGTTCGATCGTTCTGTGTTTCGGAAAGGCTTTTTGGAATTTGACCAGGTCCTCTCTCGGGAACCCTCGGACCCGATCAGAAGACTGAGGACAGACGCGCTCGCTTTCAGAGGACAGAAGACTGAGGACAGATGCGTTCGCTTTCAGAAGACAGAGGTCAGAGGACTGAAGACAGAAGTTGCTCGATGTTGGAAAGGTAATAGAAGTAGAGGAAAGATCTACTGTAACACAAGAATATTTCTTTAGAATATGGAATCTCCGCTCATCAGTGTTCAGTCCTTTGGAAAATGAAGGAAAGTGGGATTTTATGATCTTAAGATTTCCGGCAGATATGACACTTGATTCATAACTCTCAACATTCGGGGAAAGCGAAAAGTTGCGTCAACGTAGCTGGTATCGAAAGCGTCATCATTTTTATTTTTCATACTTCCCAATCGTTTTGTTTATCAAAAAATTAGAATATTTGAATTAGCATGTCGCTATATCGATTATATTTTAAGCGAAGTTCCGATTGATAATAGTCAAACGGAGTTTAATTGTTTGAATGGATTAATTGTCGACTTCGATTACCCTACTCGATAGGTTCGCAAATGGGTTTGTCGAGGGATGGACATGAAAGATTCTAAAGTAATTCGTAGCTTTTCTCGGGATAGTGAAATCGGGATGGAAGTTTCTCGCCTGAAGGAGACGCCGGAATATGAATTTTTTTGTCCGAAGCACGAGCAAATCGTCCAGAGTTATCCTGGGCGATGTCCTATTTGTAGCCTAATTTTAATTAGGCGGGAAAAATCCGAAAAGTTCGATTCCGCTTCCTTCGGATTCCCGAAGCATCTTGGCAAAAGCGAAGTATTGCAAGTCCCCTTAATCCCACTTTCGTGAAGAAAGTTTTGCAACCGAGGTCAAAGAAAGAGGATAGATTAGGGTATAGAAGTATAAGTATATTATTATATATATTTTTGCTTATTATCTTCTCGTTAGGATGCGGCAATTTTATGAAAGACCGATACGGAGGCGAAAAATAGAAGATTCGATTTTACTTGGAAGAGCAAATATCGCGGAATAATGCCCCGGGCATTCAATGTGCTGCCGTTAAGGCGAATTCGGAAATTTTTTATAGCTTTCGAAAATTTCTTGAATTTGTGGAATTCGATCCTCCATACTCTGAGATTCCATACGATTCGGTTGGAGTTCACAATTTATAGTATCGATAAACGGATCGGTTAACTTGCTTGGCGCCTACTACGGGATATCTTTCCACACAATTTTCGAGAAAAAAAATTTCCGGTATAGGCGGATCGGCTCTCTCAATTCCAGTAACCTTCTTATGGAAAGGAAGAAAATCAGCGATTTCTCGGGTAATAGGTTGGAAGTGAAACCGTAAGGAAATGATTTTATGATTAAAGATAGTTCGCGTATTTCATGCTTCTTAATTGCTGCAATCGTTTTGCTTTGCCTGTCCTGCATCGGACAAGATATACAGGAAGAATTCTATAAGGTCAGAGGAGATAAAATCAAAAGAGACGATGCGAAACAACTTTTGATCGGCGATATTGCCGCTTTGCAGCAAAGATGTCCTCAGTTCGGCAGCTCCGGATATAATTGGACTTCGAGTTATTCGCTGATGTTTGCAAGCACTCCCTGCGGAGGTCCAAGTTCCTCGTCAGGTTCTTCGTCGGGATCATCTAAGCCGACATCTGCCCAACAGAGGCAGGCCGACTCCTTAACGGGCTGTGCAAATTACGATTATCTGGATAGATCTTCCGTCAATACCTGTAGGCTCCTGATTCAAAATGATCCCTGCGGAACTCCCAGTTGCAATAGTTGCAATGAGCCTAGTTTCACTTCGAATTATAGATTCTCGACTTTCGCTTTATGTTCCGGGGCTTTGCGGGCCGATTTTTCCTTTCCGTTTTTCTTATAAACCCTAAGAACAAGCTGCCCGATTTTATCGCATATTATTTAAGGAAATAAGCAAAATACTCAACAAAAATGTGGATAATTCCATATAATGAAAAAATGGAACAGAAAACTTTGAAAATCTTACTTACGATTTATATAATCTACTCGTTGGTCAAATTCTATGAATTCTTCTTTCGGAAAGAGGAAGTAAAGATGAAAGGACTGGAACTGGTGTATGAAAAAGGAGGAGGAAAGATTATCCGCATATTCGATTCCGTGATATTGATTCTGATGATTGTTTTTATGCTTTTACTATTACTTTCGGGCGTGGAATATTTAAGTTTCACTACTGGGCTTTTAGTCGGTATGACGATCATCCAAGTTTTTTTTCACCGATTCGACAACCCTCTTCCTCCGGAGAAGTCGCCGAAACCGCCTCTTACCGCTCTTAAATTGATGTCTTATTCGATTCAGGCGAATCCGGGTAAAGCTTGGCGTGAATTGATTTTAATGACGGTAATTTTTCTGTGGTCCCTTTACATGCTTGCAACCAAGGGATTCGGTCTTTTTTAATAATTTCGATAATATGAGAATCGCGGTTTTGCGCATCGAATCTCGGGGCCACAGTCGTTCGAGTGTGTCTATCGTGAAAACAGATCGTTAGCTGTGAAAAAATGAGGAGCGATTGGAAGAGTGAAATCGGATTATTGAATCTATATGATCCGCTTCACTCGTTATCGTGCGAATTTTTAACCTAGAGAAAAGATAAAGATAATTTTATTCGTTGGACTATGCCAAAACATTGTTGGAAGTATTCCGTCGTTAAATCAAGCGGAGAGATTTCGGACTTTTCCGAAGTTCGTGTTTAGAACGTACTGGTTCGGATTATTATTAGAGTCAAATTATTAGTTTGCTTTTTAACAAGTTAAGATTAATTTATGCCCTCGGATAAACGAATGAATTCCCAACGACCGGAGTCATATGAAGAAAATATCAGTTCTTATAATAGTATCATGCATCACATTCTCAACCTGCGATTGCGGAAAAGGGAAAATAGAGAGTCCCAATGGCGTGATTAACTTTCTTTCCGGCACCGTGAATATACAGAGAGGTGAGCAGATTATGAAACCTGTCGTCTCTCAAGAAATTAAGGCCGGAGATATACTGATTACGGGAGATAGATCGGTTGTGATGATCGTTTTCGGAGAAAATTCATCCGTGCTGGAAATTCAGTCGAACTCTCGATTCAATTTTAGCGATATCAAGAGCGAGAAAGTTTTCTTTCAGGAAAAGGGAAGTTCCTGGATTTCGACAAATAAACTTTTGAAAGGAGAAGCAGTGACATTGCAAACGCCTACCGTAACTGCAGGCGTGAGAGGAACTAAATTTTATACGGGCATCCATGACGATATGACGTTTATCTGTCATTGTGAAGGGAAGGTCGAGTCGGAAAATAGACTGAGTCATTTTAAGAAAGTCAATGACGGCGACTACCTATCGGTGACAAAGGGCGATAAGACGATTTATTTAACCCCGAAAGATTTACAAAAATCAAACATACCGTACGATCATGATCATAGCGAGTTGGAGAATTCGCCGCTGGGTAATCGGAATACGATGAGTCCTGAGGACGTGAAGAAAGTGGTCGAACTGGTTAAGAAAAAACTGGCGTCGAATTAATTTTAAGAATGGAGTTCCTGATCTTGAAATAGCAAAGGTTCCGCAACATAGACGGATTTCAGCCGATTCAGACAAGAATCTACGAGGGCGGATTTCAAATCTCGGCATCGGCATGTGACGCTGAATACTTTCAGTAACTGTAAATCGCATCTATCCTATATTTTAAAATATAGTCATACGAGTTTTGGTCGTCTTTTCTCTTTGAGCGCGGTCATTGCCTCCAGTAAATTGGAAACGACTATAGGATCTTCCAGGCTTTTTTTCGTAAACGTTAGATTTTCCTCGAAGCGACTTAATACGGCTTTATTCATGGCCTGTTTAGTTCTTCGATATGCGCTCGGAGCAATTCCCATAACTTCTTCCAATTTTTTTATAACGATTTTCCTCAGGTCGATACGAGTACTTGCAACTTCGTTAATTAGATTTGTTTCCTTAGCTTCCGTAGCCTTATATAATTTTCCTAAAAGGCACATTTCGTTTAAGCAACGAGGATCGACCGTTTCCCGAAGTCTCTCGATGAAAGTTAAAGGCAACGGTAAGCCTACAAGTATTTCCGTAAAGGCGATTCGTCCCTTGCCTTCCAACATGTATCTAAAATCGCAGGCCAAGGTCATGACGGCTCCTCCTCCCATCGCATAACCGGTAACTTCCGCAAGAAGAGGCTTATCGAATCGAAGCATCTGACCGAAGGAAAGTACAATTTGTCCCATCTCCTCCGTAAGCTTTACTCTGGGAGTGTTCAGAATATTTTCGGCGTCCACGCCGTTGGAAAAAAATTTTTCGTTATCGGATGTCAAGACCGCTGCCCGAATGCTTTCATCGGCTTGGATCTCTTTAAGAATTTCTTCTAATTCAATTAAATTGGTTCTTGTCAGGGAATTTTGTTCGTTCGTTTGGATTTTAATGAATTCGGCACAACCATTTTTAAGTTCGATCTTTTCGCGAAAATAATTCATAGGACAAAATTTATTCGGGTAGATCGAAGTTATCCACTCAAAATTTTCGGATCGATCCCTAAATATCGGCGATTTTGGGATTGATTCGAGTGATGGACAGACTTTGTCGAATAAATTTATCGTTAATCGACAGCAAACGATCTTTTTTACCATCTTTTCTGTCTGATATACGATGCTTCCGCTACCGGACAAAAGTATGAATTCCTCCAAAATAAAAAATTTCGGTCTGAAGCGTACCATTGATTCAATTCGTTCGGAGACGCGAACCCGTTATGTCGATAATCTTGATTCTAAAAAATTTTCGTAAACGTATGATGGCGGAGAAAATAAAATCCGAAATAGTTGCTTGGATCATGTCATCTATCGGATCGAATCCTTCATCCGAATATGCAATGAAAGATTCTAGAATGTTTTTTTATCGTAGCATGATCGTTCGTTCGATTTGCACTATCTTTCTTTCGGCTACGGCATTGGGTTGCTTACCGGCGGCCTGTAATGCTGTGGCGGATTCTAAGCAGAATAGTGCCGAAATTTCGGAGCTAGAGAAAATTCAAATCGGGGGTGTAGATCAATGGTTGTTTTCTCAGGGCAAGGATCGAAATAATCCCGTCCTTTTGATTCTTCACGGGGGACCCGGTGCAGGTTCGATCGGATTCGCTCGTTATCTTTATACTGAATTGGAAAAGCAATTTATCGTCGTAAATTGGGATCAGAGAGGAGCGGGAAAATCTTATTCCTTGTTCATGTCCGATGTCACACCCGAAACGTATCTCTCCGATACGAGGGAGGTCATCTCGTTTCTGAAACGAAAATTTAATGTTCCTAAAATCTATCTAATGGGACATTCCTGGGGAGGTTATTTGGGGGCAATAATCGCTAACCGTTATCCGGAGGATTTATTCGCATATATCGGAATCGGACCGGTCGTGAACGGCGAGCAAAGTGTCGCGATCTCCTATAAGTTCGTCCTTGAGAACGGAAGAAAGAACCCTGAAGTATCGGACAAGGTAAAAGATTTAACGCAAGAGGAATATTTAAAAAACCGCAGATTTTGGCTGAATCAGTTCGGAGTAGGAATGTTTCGCGATACCCAACGATACGATGAGGATAGATTCCTCCGGGGCCTGATGGAGAACTCTCCGGATTCGATATGATAACGTATCTTCCGGGAATATGGAGATCTTCGTCCAGAATTCGTCCGTTTTTTTTTCAAATGAATCTGTTTAAGCAGGCTCCTTCTATCCTGGTGCCCGTTTATTTTTTTACCGGAAAATATGATTATTATAATCCGGAAGAGATTCTTGCGAAATACGTAGACGTCCTCGAGGCACCTAAGAAAACTTTCTACTCGTTTGATTGTTGTGCGCACGCGCCTCATTTCGAGGCCATTGTCGATTTTGCCGAACGGATGAAGCGTGTTAAACTCGATACGTTTAAAAAATAATCGAATCCGGATTCGTTATCGAAAAATATGATTCCTTTCTTACGCATGTTTCCTTGGAAGAGGTTCGATTCGGAACTTATCCGAAACTATGAATTATAGTCATAAAAAATAAGTGGTTTTTGATTTCAAGAATACTTCTCTCTACGGAAGTACATGGCGTTTTCCATAGTGGAGGCAAGTAAATATTAAGTGAAATTCAATCGATGCTAAAAAATCGAATCTACGAAGGTTTGCAGCCTAAGAATGCCGCAATCGTACTCGTTTTTGATCTTTAAATTGAAATTAAAAATCGATCGACCTGGCCGGTCGGATGTAGGCAGGCAACGGCGTCAGTTCGACGGAAAACAAAGAAAGCGTCGGATTTTTGCTTAAGGACGTTCGGACCAGATTCGATTGCGTATTCTGCTTAGCGAGACGGGCGTGATTCCTAAATAGGAGGCTATATAATGCTGAGGTATTCGCTTCACAATTTCGGGATGGTTTCTTATTAGATCTAAATATCGTTCTTCCGGCGTGTCTTTGATTCTTGATAGAAATAATCGGATGTAATTAGTGACTCTCGATAAAAGAAAATCTATTAGATAATCTTTAAATTCTTCGTGTTTATTATATAACATTAATGCATCCTCTCGACGTAACGAAAATAGTCGGGAAGGTTCGACGCTTTCCAGAAAAAATGGACTAGGAGAAGAGGATTTGAAGCTTTCCATCGAGGTAACGGTTTGGCATTCGAAGAAAAATTGAAACGTAATTTCCTTATTATTATCGTTAAACCCCAAGCGGAGGCATCCTTGATCCAGGAAATACACGTACTTCGCTATCTCTCCTTGGCTCAGGAGTAATTTTTTTGCGGGAATAATTTCTTCTTTGAACATATGTTCATACTCGTCCCAATGTTTTTCGAAGAAGGGAAAATCCGATTTTATTTTTTCTAACATATTGATCGCCGCCTGCCGGCCTTATCGCGCTAGAGTCGAAACGAAAGTATTTCCGAAATATCTATATCCGATCGATCATAAATCTCAAGCTTAATTAACGCATTCCTGCTCAACGATCTGAGAAATCGGGATATTTACGACCTAAATCGTCGATTTCGAACCATACGGGTATTCCTACTTGACGAATTCCGAATGATCATCGATCGTTCTTACATGTTTCTTCTAAGTCAGGAATCGGGTTCTCCTATTCTAATATGGCCGGAATTTTCGTGGACTCCGTTTATCAATGGACTCATCTTTTTGGTTCTCCTCGTTACTACGATCTACTTTGTTCAAAAGTCGATTAATCGTAGGAACCGACTGGAAAAATCTTTTCGGCAAAAAATCTTGGCCAACTTACATTTATATGAATTCAATAATAAGGATGTGAATCTTTTTCACGAATTTTTAGATCGAATTTCTTATTCCGAATTGAAGAGACTCGCCGAGGATCCGGCTTGGTACCGGAAATATTTTCTTCCGGAGTTTCTGCCCTTCTTGGCAAATCATAGCAACCTTCCCGCATGGAAGGACGTTTTACTCGTGCAATCCTTGGATCATCTGATTCAGACTTCGAGTCCGTTACCGAAAAATAATTTTCAGGCCCTTTTGACGTCCGATTCCGAAGAAAGTTTTCCTATCATGCTGGAGGTTCATGAGATCGATGAGAATTCGATCGGTAAACAGATTAAGGCGAAAGTTTATACAAAGAGAGGAACTCATACTTTTGCTCTAACAAGATACGAAAAGGTTCAAATTTATTTCCGGAATGAGGATAAAAAATGGTTTAGAATGAATGCGGTATTGATTTCTCAGCAGGATTCGAATCTAATTCTTCAAATCAAGAGTCTGCCCGAATTGGATGAGAAAAAAACGAAAGAATGGGTGGAGGCGCCCAGAGGAGATTGGCTCACTTCCAAAAGTCGGGACGGTTTTCCGGAAGAATATAGAGATAGCCTCTCGCAAATATTATCCTATTCGGGGTTGCCTTCGAGTGTTTGTGAGCAAATTAAGAATTTGGTAAAAGGATATAAGGATCATCCCGGTTACGTTCGAAGGCAGCACAATCAAGAAGATTATAAAGTATTAATTCGTTTATATAAGATCTGCTTCTTGAAATTCCGATCGGATAACGCGGAAGTTCCTAAGCCGATTTTGCTTTTTCTGCATTTCTTTTTCTTGGAAGAAACGATTCTCTCCACGAAAAGAATCCAGGACTTAGAGGCGTCGATTCCCGAATTGAAATCTTCCGTTAAGGATCCGGAGAACCCTGAAATCAAGCTTACATTGCATTTACTTCCGGATTGGTTAAATTTGGTTCTTGCAGGAAAGAGGACTCCTTCCGTAAATCAAACGGGTCAATCCTTCGAGCAGGTTCAGAAATCCGCTCTACTCTGGAATAAGGAGCCGGAAGTCAAAAATTTGCACGATCGGGAATACCTATTACGTCTTCTAGATTGGGAATTGGATAACACCTTACACGCGGGTTTGCTAGGAATATCCCTGAATCCGAGTCAAGCATATCCGATTTTATCGGAAGATCAGTTCTATGGGGATACCAATTCTAATATACTTTTTCCGAAAAAACTTTTATTCAATGCGGACTTGGTTTTAAGGGTCGACCCAGCCTTGTTTTATAGGGAAGTCCGATCAGGTTCCATCGGAAGTTCGAATCAACAGGATTTGATTCGTAAGGAATTTTTTGCAGACTGTATTCTCTTGCCGTTCTCGGGTAATAGAGGCGTTTTTTGGCAGGACGCTTCCAGCGGAAATTTGGCGAACAGTCGACTCTTTTTCCCGACGATTCTGAATGAAAACCTTACTTTGGCGGTTACGAAGACGATGGGTGAATTTCGTTGGGAGACGGAAAGATCGTTTCGCGGAAGAAGGTGGAAAGACCCGATACCGCCTACGCTAATATCAGAATATTATAATTATCTTGAGAATTATCGAAAAGACCAGAATCTCACCGCTGAGGCGAAAAAACGAGTCGATCAGCAATGGATAAAAGTAAGGCATACTATAAAGGATATGTTTAGTATCGATTATGCGTACTGGATCCTCTTTGAAGGTTCCGGAAAACCCAGATTAAATCGAGCCGCTAGGGAAATCCTTGCAAGATTTATTCCGATCAAGGTGACGCGATAGAAAGGGAAGGATCATACTGAATTTGAACGCATTATTGCGCTCTCGAGTAATTTGAACGAAGGAGAACGGGAAAGATGATCTCGATGAAAAGCATTACTAAAAAATGAGATAATGACTGTGCAACTACTCTTTTGGATATGGTATCATAAAATATTTTTACTGTTCCATCCCGAGTGGCGACTCCGGAAATTTTCGGATAATTTTTTAGTCCGTTTAATAGCTGTTCCTCCTTGAGGGAATCGGTTTTTATCCTTTAGTTGAGCGGTCTATACAATTCTTCTAAAGTCTTCTTGCATGAGATGGAGATTGCAGTCTCGTGTTCTTTTAGACATTTAATAATTCGACCTCCTCCGGGAACCACCCATCGGCAGAATTTGGCTCGATCCTCTTTGCAGGATTCCATTTTAGTTTTGAATTCTTCTACTAGCGAGCTTAATTGCTGTTTACAGGCGGAAGATAATTGTGACTCGTCCCTCTTTAAACATTCCATGATTTGATTTAAGATGTTCCGATCTTGGCAAAAAGTCTCTATTTCGTTCTGGCAACGACTTAATTGAGATTGTTTTTTCGGGGCCGCGTCGATCGGGAACGATATAGGGATAATCAATGCTAAGAAATAGAACCATTTCATTTTAAATGTTAGGATCATGCTTTCCGGGATTCTATTTCGCGGATATTTTCCGCTAACTTTTTCCGATCGATACATCTAGGAATTCTTTTAATTGTGTTTCGATTATCTGAGTCCATCCTGCTACGAAATTATCCCGCTTTAAATCGGGATTTTCCCTCGGGAATGTTTCCAGACCGGAATGAGTCAGTCGAATTCGAGTCGAGTCGCCTTCGGGAAATAGCTCGAAAGTTACATATGATTCTCCCGAGTATCCTTCGTACCGCCAGCTATACGTAATTTTAGAACCTTCCACGACTTCGGTGATTTTGCATAAGTGGACATATTTATTTTCATCCGAACCGGCAGAGAATCGAAATTCGAATCCGACTTCGGGCTTGAAAGCGGGTATATCAAAATACCATTTTTTCATTTCCTCTGTATTCGTTATCGCCTTCCATACTCGGGAAACCGATGCCTTTACCGTTATTTGTTTAATTACAAATTCTTGATTCATTCTTTACCCTCCAAATAGTTTTTTAAAGAAAGCAATTTTTTATCCCAAAATCCGCGGTAAAACTCCGCCCAGTCATGGACTTCTTTCAGTTTTTTTAGCTTGGCTTCACAATACCGTTCTCGACCCTTTTGCTTGATTACTATAAGTCCGCACTCCCGGAGTATCTTAATATGCTTTGATATGGAAGGTCTACTTATTTGAAAGTTAGCGGTCACTCCGTTCAATGTCAGGGGTTTAACGGAGAGCAAACGAATGATCTCCCTCCGTGTCGGATCGGCAATCGCTTGGAATACGTCGCGTCTCATATATGTAGCCGTTCGGCTACATATATGAGTTATTCTTCTCTTTGTCAACTTTTTTCTTTGGGAAGAGTTAGGTTTCGGATCGTTCGCAGGCGCTTCTTGGCATTTCGGATCTTTAGCTTTCGAAATTTATTTAGGTTCGTTACTGACGAATTCAAAAGCGGGAGAAGTCTCAGGTAGGAGAATGATACTTCCAACTGACTCATCTTTCGCCTTCCGTCGGATCTCCGTCCAGGCGGTTCTAAAAAGGGCGGTCTCGAATTTGTCTTGGGACCTACCGAATTTTACATCATGACCGATCTGAAGTCCGCCGAATCTTAATAGAAAACGAAGTATTGTCGAATATTTACTTGAGTTTGCTATGGAATACTTCGACATGTACATGGCGTTTTTTCCGATCAAGAATTAGGAGCCGTTGCGATCAGTAATATTGAATGCGGCTCAACGACGATCCGATATTCGCGCTTCGGTTTACTAATATCACTTGGCGTATTAGAAAGTTCTTTCGTTTCCTTGAGTAGGATTTCAATCCCCGCGAACAGTTAATATAATAGATAAGAATAGTATTATATTTGAATGAATTAAATATAATAATTTTATTAGATTAATCGCCGGAAAGTCGAATCTCTCTTAATATTCTTAAAATTTCTTCGAACTTATACGGTTTTTGAATCGTGTGTTTTAACCCGATAGCTTCGATTTCCGATCGTAATTGCGGGTCGATATATCCGCTAGCTAGGATTAGGATTTTGGAGGAGTCCATCGATCTAAGTTTTCTCAGAACCTCTATGCCGCTTGCTTTGGGAAGATTTAAGTCGCATAAAACGACTTGTATCTTATCGCGATTGGCGGAAAAGACCGACAACGCTTCTTCCCCATCCTTAGCGGAAAGCAGGTTGTATCCGAAGTGCGAAAGATAGTTTGTCAAAGGTTCCAGGATCATTTTCTCGTCCTCGACGACAAGAATCCATTCTCCGTTGCCGGACTGAGCCTTCTCTACTTGTTCAGGCGGGCGGATCAATTTCCCCGTTTCAGTTTCGACGGGTAGGTATATGCTGAACTTAGTTCCCTGGCCTAACGCACTTTCTACGGTTATAAACCCTTTATGATTTTCGACGATTCCTTCGACTAAGGCTAGGCCGAGTCCAGTTCCTTTTCCTAAAGCTTTCGTAGTAAAAAAAGGGTCGAAAATTCTCCGTTTCGTTTCCTCGTTCATTCCGATTCCGGTATCGCTGATTTCCAGTAAGGCGAATCTCTTTTGCGATACTCTCGGGTCTTTGGAGGAAAAAGAAGATCGATCAACTTCTTTCATGCCGATCGTGAGTTTTCCTCCCTTTTGCATGGCATCCTTTGCATTCAGAATTAAGTTAATGAAAACTTGATGGATTTGCGTGTAATCACCGTTGATTCGAATCGGATCAGATTGAAAATCCGTATCGATTAGGATCGATTTCGGAAAGGTGGTCATTGCGATATTTAACGCCTCTTGAACTACTTGGTTTAATGAGATAGGTTGAAAGAACGACTCGGATTTTCTAGCTAAAGTCAGTAGTTGCTTTACTAACGAAGCTCCTCGTTCGGCGGCATTTCGAATTACCTGAACCGATTGCATAATTTTTTGCGGTTCCGATTTATTTTGCTCTAATAAGGAGGAGAATCCCATAATGACCGTAAGTATATTGTTGAAGTCATGGGCGACTCCTCCCGCGAGTGAACCTATCGATTCCATTCTCTGTGAATGAGCCAACTGCTTCTCAAGTTCGTGCTGTTTCGTCACATCTCGGGCAACGCCTATGATCCGATCCACCTTATCGTCGGATCCGATTACTTCAAAAGAATGAGCCCGTATCCAACGTTCGGAACCGTCCGCACGTATGATTCGGAATTTTTCGTTCATTCCTCCTCGATCGTTTTGTTTCCTGATATTCGCAAAAAACAGATGCAAATCGTCCGAATGGACGGAGTCCAACCAAGAATCCGGATTTTGAAAAAGGCTCTCGATCGAGCGTCCCCAAATTCTTTCATACGCCGGGCTCACGTATAAGAGACGATCCGTTTCGGCGTCCTTCATCCAGAAGACCTCGTCAATTGTTTCCGCCAATTGCCGAAATCTCGCTTCACTTTCTCGGAGAGCCTTTTCCGCATGTTTACGTTCGGAAATTTCTTGTATTTGAGCTACGAAGTAGTTCGGTACTCCGTTTTTTTTGCGGACTAACGACACGTCTAGTTGGATCCAGAGATAATGACCATTCTTATGACGGTATCTTTTTTCTCGACGATAGGAGTCTGATTTCCCTCTCAATAATTCCTGAACTAGCTTATGATCTTCCTCTAAATCTTGAGGATGGGTGATCGATCGGTAATCGGTTTCTAGCATTTCCGTTTCCGAAAGTCCTACTATTTTGCATAATGCAGGATTTACGCTAATCCATCTTCCATCGGGAGAAACGATTGCAAAACCGTGTGGGGAGTGATGGATGGCCGCGTGAAATCTGAGCTCGTTTTCAATGAACGCTTTGTCGAAGGAGTCAGCTTCTCCGTTAGGCGGGTGAGATGGCTCAAGACCAGGTGGATCGCAATCTTTACTGCCTGAAGTTTGTTCTCCGCATTCTTGCATTGAAGCTCCTTGTTCCTAATAAATCAAAGTTGAAAAGTCGGAACGGTCCTTTTATAGAATCAGACAATTTTAGAACGAAATAAGATCGTTAACATTTGTTAATAAAATAGGAGTTAGGAGTTAGGAGTTTGGAAATAATTTAATTCCTATTCCGAGTTCGATTCTGAATGATCCATCTAAAATGGTAACTGTTACCCGCAGGTTTATATTTGTGCGCGGGAGACAGAGGACAGAGGACAGAGGACAGAGGACAGAGGACAGAGGACAGAGGACAGAGGACAGAGGACAGAGGACAGAGGACAGAGGACAGAGGACAGAGGACAGAGGACAGAGGACAGAGGACAGAGGACAGAAAATTATTCCTATTACCCTGACAACAATTTTTTTAAAAACGAATTATGTTGGAACTCCTACACCGAGAAAAAGGGCAGAGGAAAAATCCAATGTTAGGGGAGTTTCCGTGTTCTATAGAAAGATTCTTGCGTTATAGTAGATCTTTCGTCTACCCCTGCTGCCTTTACAATGTCGAGCAGCTTCTGTCAAGTGTGAGCGAAGCGAGCGCGTCTGTCTTCAGTCTTCAGTCTTCAGTCCTCTGAACGTATCCCCTAAACGAGTGGTTTTGCGCACCTTGTAAATTCAATGGGGAATGAACCTATCGATAAACGAATAAAATTCTTTCTTGATTTCGGAGCGCGAAGGAATCAGTTCTAGGAAAGAGTTCGTTAGAATGAAATTGAAATCAACGCCGTACGACTTGCAAAATATCCTACGAACTGCACGTTTCTATTTTATAATCGTTCAATTTTGTATTTTCCATACTTATTGCACGCAATTATCGCACTCGGAAAATACCCCGAAAGTTAAGAACGGTATTCTTGATTTGAGATCCGGCTGGGACTTCAATACTCGGGGGCCGCTCGGAATGGACGGGATTTGGGAATTCTATTGGCGGGAATTTTATTCGGAATCGGCGTCCTCTTCCGGCAAACGACTTCAATCGGGACAATCCGACGGACTGCAACCTCGGTATGAACCTGTTCCCGACGCATGGAATAATTATGAATCCGGAAAGTTTCCGGGATTCGGATTCGCATCCTACCGGATGAGAATCTTGATGGACAAGCCGGTCCATGACATTTCGATTAAAATGTTGGAAGCGGCCACGGCATACAGGTTGTTCGTAAACGGAAAACTTTTATTATCCAACGGAAGTGTCGGTAGGACAAAAGAGACCGCCAAGCCGCTCTACAGGCCCGCGGTGGGTAATCCGTTTACATTAGAAAAAGATAATGAAATTTTAGTGGAAGTTTCCAATTTCTCGCATTCGAAAGGAGGACTTTGGGGACGTGTCTTCATCGGAAATCATTCCGAATTATCGACTATGAGGCAAAGAAGTATTTGGTTCGATTTATTCATGAGCGGGGGCCTTTCCGTCATGGGATTTTATCAGCTGAGCCTTTTTGCATTTCTCAGGAGAGACCGTTTCAATTTGTATTTCGGACTCCTGTGTCTTTGCGCCATGGTTCGAATGGTTTTGACAGGGGAGCGATTCGCATTTTCCCTCTTTCCGGAATTTGATTTTAATCTTGCCTACCGTGTGGAACTACTTTCGGCTTACTTGGAGAGTGTTTTTTTCGCTCTTTTTCTTCGTTCGATGTTTCCGGACGAAGTTAAGAAACCCGTCACGAGCACCTTGGTTGCCGGCTTTTTAGTATTAAGCGGCATCGCTCTATTTACGGAATTAGAGACTTACTCCAGAACGCTTCCTTTATTCAGCTTATTTTTAGTATCGGGAGGATTGTATCTCCTTTTTACGCTGAGCAAGGCCGTTAAGAAGGATCGGCCGGGCGCTTGGATCGGGCTCGCACTCTTTATAGGTCTATTCACGATTATCGTCAACGATCTTCTTTATGCTAATATGATAATAAATACGACCTATTTCGTTTCTTACGGCATTTCCTTTTTCTTTATTGCTCAGGCATTTATGGTGTCGCGTCGGTTTTCCTACGCATACAATTTGTCCGAGAAGCTTGCCGACGACTTGCTTGAATCGAACCGGAGATTGGTTTCGTTAGATAAGTTGAAAGACGAATTTTTAGCGAACACCTCGCATGAATTGCGTACTCCATTGCAGGGAATCATCGGGATAGCGGATTCCGTAAAAAGGGGAGCCGCAGGACCTTTATCCCGTTTTCTGGACAGGCAGATGACTATGATTATCGCTAGCGGAGAAAGGTTATCGGCATTAGTGAACGATATATTAGATTTTTCAAAATTAAAGCATAAGGATCTAGTGCTAAAAAGAATTCCGGTGGACCTTCGTCAATCCGTGGAATTTACATTGGGCCTTAATCGAGTAAACGTGGATGAGTCGAGACTTAGGCTGGTTAATGCGGTTTCAACCGATTTTCCCCATCTCAACGCGGATGAGAATCGATTACAGCAAATTCTTCAAAATTTAATAGGTAACGCGATTAAGTTTACGGAGAGCGGAGATATTACGATCAGTGCTCGATTGATCGACTCGCAATTCGCGGAAGTCAGCGTGCGGGATACCGGCATGGGCGTAAAAAAGGAGGATCAAGAAAAGATATTCGATTTTTTTGAACAAGCAGACGGAGGGGACGCGCGAAATGTGGGCGGGGCCGGGCTGGGATTAGCTATTAGTAAAGCGTTGATAAGTCTGCATGGCGGGGAAATAGGGGTCGAGTCCGAAGATGGAAAGGGCGCGCGGTTTTACTTTACGATGCCTATCAGTGATCCTTCTTCGGAAAAATCCGATTCGAAACCGATCATGGAACAGTATATTAAAAGCGATGTCAGTTCGTTGGAATTGAATTTCATTCCGGACTCCTATTTTTTAAAGGCTAAAGGCGATTTTTCGCATGAATCGGTCAGAATTCTCGCAGTCGATGACGAACCCATAAACTTGGAAGTTATCAGCAACTATCTTGCCTTATGTAAAATGGATTGTCTGGCCGTACGAAGCGGGCCGGAAGCTCTTGATATTTTGGAAAATGATAATTCGTTTAACATAATTATTCTTGATGTTATGATGCCTAGGTTTTCAGGATTAGAAACCGCCAAAGAGATTAGAAAGAATCATTCGGCTCTCGAACTGCCCATCTTGATGCTTACGGCCAAGAATCAAGATAAGGATTTGGTGAATGCCTTAAACGCGGGAGCTAACGATTATTTGCTTAAACCTTTTAACTTCGAACAGCTCATTCGAAGGGTAAATAACCTTATCGAACTCGCGAGCGGACATGAGAATTTAATGCGCCAAGAGAAAGAAAAGAGAATCGCGATTAATACGGTAAGACAAAAAATTAATATCGATCTTCACGACCACCTAGGCGGGAAGCTGATCGATTTAAAGTTTCTTTCGGAGGAATTGTTGAATTCGGAAGTTCCCGATCCCGCTTTGATCCGAAAAATCAACGGTAACGTAAATCAATCCATTCAGATGCTTCGGGATCAGATGCTTAAAATAGAGGATTTAGGGTTGGTATCGGAAAATTTCTTTTCCGGAATAAATCTGATATTATTGAGAAGATATTCCAATGCCGGGAGAGATCTCGACTTTCAGTGCGACGAAGACTTGATCAAAAATTCCATGATAAAAGCGAATGAAAATAACGTAATGGAACTTTACGGAATCGTTAACGAGATTGCGAATAACGATCTGAAATACGGAGTCGGGACTTCTAAATGGAATTTCTGGTCTAAAAACCGGGAAATCATGATGGATATGAGATCGGCATCGTTGTATCATTTAAAGGAGCATGGAACCGGACGCGGAACCGAGAATTTAATTCAAAGATCCGCTAAGTTGGATGGCCGAATAGAAATGACTCTGTCGGATACCGGTTACCGAATCACTTTGCAAATACCCTTCGGAAAAATTTCCGAATCTTGAGGTCGAGTAAATCAAATGCACGAAGAAAAGAAGGTCGTAAATATCGGGATTGTCGAAAACGATTCCAGCTATCGGGAACAGATTATAAAGGTGCTGGAAGCCTTGCCGCAGATCGGTTCTCTACTTCATTGGGAATCCGCGGAAGCTTTTCTGCAGGATAAAAAAGGAAGAGGTCTGGATATAATATTACTGGATATCATGCTTCCGGGAATGAGCGGAGTGGAATTGGCCGCGAAACTTTCGGAAAGAGAACCCGAAACCAACAAAATCATGTTAAGCAATATGAATTCGGACGAACTTATTTTTAAATCTCTAGGTTATGGAGCGATCGGATATATACTTAAATCGGAATTGAAGGACATTGCGGATATCATCGATATCGTTTTACGAGGCGGAGCTATTATCACGCCTACGATCGCGTTTCGCGTATTAAATAGCTTCAAGCGAATTGAAAGTTCGAGCGAAGTAAAACTTACTAAAAAGGAAAAACAAATCTTAGACGAGATGGTAAAGGGGAAAACGATTAACCGCGTAGCCGAATTCCTTGGAGTCAGTAAATATACGATTCAGCATCACGTTAAAAACATTTATAGAAAGATGAATGTCCATAATCGAGCCGAATTGGTAAGAAGGGCCGGTGATATAGGTCTACTCAGGAATGATTCGGGTTTTTAAACCGGACAAATTTTTGGGGCTAGGGATTTGATTCCTAAACGACTGTCTTATTACCGATAGACTTCGAATAGGAATGCATTTCAATTTAACGCCGTTCGGTCTGGAGATCGGGAATTCTCTTCATTCGGGAAAAAATCCTCGAACGAAAGTTCTTTCGTTTTTGCTAATATTATAAGATTCAAAGTTAATTAAAAATAAGAAACTTATAGGTTTTATTTACTCCAAATAGTTTATTTTTTATTCGAAGAATCGGCGTGGTTATTCATTTCGATAAAATTTGAGAACCTTCCCGCCAAAATGCATCGGAAGCCTACTCTTCATTTCTAATCCTTATTTTACTTTTGAGCATTACGATAACTTATTCTTTGTGAATGTCCATCGACATGACATAATCATCTAGCATATGAGGCGTTCCGTCTCGCGGAGAGAATATGTTTGTAGCAGAAGAAACAGAGCAAGAAACCTCACCGGTAGGTGTGTCCGTTTATTGGAAGAATGAATCATTCGAATGCTGGAAAGTCACGGGCTTTTCGCAAGGTCCCATCATCCGTCGCATAAAGGAGTTTGTTAGAAAAGCGAACGAGGATGTGGGCAATGAGGATTCGGAATGGAGAGCCTTCGATTTGGATCCTTGGTCGATTTGGTTCATTATGACCAGGGGAGAAGAAATTTTATCTGTGATGCGGATCGTGGAAAAAAGGCCGAATAATTTAATTCCTTTAGAAATCGGGGTGATTTTAGGGGATTTACCTAAACGGTATGCCGTCCTAGACCGGAATGTAGCGGATTGGAATTCTGTCGCTTTCTTACGAACTCCGCGAGGGACATATGCGGCTTTCGTTAATTTCGGATGTGTCGCGGATTATTGTATTAAACGAAATTACTCTCGAGTCTTCGGGATGTACAGCCCGTTTCGTCGGGGAATAGAGCGTGTTTATTTGGCAGCCGGCGCCGTTCATAGCGTGGATTATCCGGGACCCATTTATTTTCCCGAATTCCGCTGCAATGGTGAATTAGTACTTTTTAAAACGATCGAGATTCCCAAAAATAGTTTGCATGAAATCGCTGCGTTTCTAACTTTAAATAAGGCGCAAGCATGTCAATTGTTGCATCGAATCATGTCGTCGCATTGAATCTTTGTGCGGCTCTATTTTTTGTAGTCTTAGGAGCGTTGATACTCGTTCCTAAGCCGAGAAAAGCCGTGCAGATCCTATTCGGTATAATGACATCATTTATGGGACTTTGGTTTTCCTCTTTTATACTTCGGGAGATCGTTCCTTATTCTTGGTTGAATGCCTTATTGAATTTGGGTCTGGCGGCGAGTATACCGGCTCCATTTCTTATCTATTTAATTTCAATATCGTACAATGCAAAAGTCTACCGTCCGAATTGGAAATGGTTGATTCCTCACCTAATCCTTGTAAGTTTCTTTTTGGAAGAAAGCCTAAGATTAAATGTTTTGACTCTCGCTTCCGGTCCGGGGGAACAGCTAAGATTCACAAGAACATTCGTTTATTCCGGAATTCTTTTGCACTCTCTGGTGCTTTTTCTGATCGCAATTTTTAATTTCGGAAGGAATGCGATTCACTATAGGGGAAAAACGAGGGTGAGTTCGGTTTTATTATTGTTAGGACTTCTACCTCCCATCGTTTCCGTAGCATGGTATATTTGGATCAAGCCGACTCATTATGGGATTTTTACCGGAGGGCAGGCGGCGATAGGTTCCATTTTCGGTATTTTTATTTGGACGGTAGCAATCGTAAATTGTAATGCGTTTAAGCTTAGGACTTTCTCGATGCACGAGCCCGATCTTCCGCATTTCGTGCGGATGACTAAACCGATTTACGGATTCTTTTATCGTTTGACTGATCCTATGGATTACGAAGTTCAAGATTTAGCCAGGAAGAGACGCTTAACCATGAATCTAATCGCGCACGATTATCGACTAGGCGAGGCTATGGATTTGCCTTATAGGCAAAGGGTGGACATTCTGGTTAAGATATTCGGGAAACACTTGAAATAGCGATTTATTTCCTTCCTCTACGAATGATACTCTTGATGGTTCTATGAATCGTTTCGGTTTCCTTGGGTGAGAGCTGCAATAGATCTTCGATTATATCCACTATGCCCTCGCGAGCGTTTATCTTCTGAATTAATCTTCTATCCGAGTCCTTCCTATTTAGAGCTTTGATCGGATTGGTTAATTGGGTTTTTTCCGGGCCGGTGCCTTTAAGCAGCCATTCCTTGTTATATCCGTGAACTAACTCTATCACTAATGCAGTGGCTTCCGGTATGATTCGCTTTCCTCCCGCATAAGCCCCGATCAATTGCCTAGATTTACGTATCGTATTTCCGAACTCCTCTTGAGTTCCCGGAAAATTGTCCAATATATGCTGAAATCGTTCCGCGGGTGTTTTCAAGATTTTTTATCTACTCGATAGATTTTTTATTATTGAAAAATGCCACAATGTGGCATATAGTTTCCGGGAAAGAAATGCTTTAGCGACGAAAATAAGTACAGGTGCATCAGATAAAGCAAAGTGTCTTCGCCATGACTCATATTTAATAATTTAAGGCATTGGTCAAGCGGTTCATTGGATAGATGCAGGAGCGCCAGCTAGCCTTATTCTTGTTAGGGTAGCCTTTATATATTAAATTCATGAAAACTTCAAATTGGTTTAGCATTGCTTATTTCGAGGGATTGCTCGGCGAATCGTTTCTAGTAAAAGGACTTCGTCATTCCCTCACCTTAAAGGAGAGAACTTTGTCGGCGACGGGAACCTTAAAAATTCCGAGGTCTATGAAAAATGTTATTTTCGTCTGGCGCTTACTCGCAAAAACTAAGATTCAAAAAAAACAGATACATTGGTTGCGCTCGCAAATGCTCGAAATGATCAGCGAAACGACCGCGCTAAAGTCGGAAATTCGAACGTTGCGATGGGAATTGGCGAATCGTAAATCCGAGCTTACTTTGGCGTTGAATTCCTTGTCATTTTATAAGGAAATAAAGGCGATCGACGAAAGAAACGACGAAGAGTAGGAGACAGAGGACAGAGGACAGAGGACAGAGGACAGAGGACAGAGGACAGAGGACAGAGGACAGAGGACAGAGGACAGAGGACAGAGGACAGAGGACAGAGGACAGAGGACAGAGGACAGAGGACAGAGGACAGAGGACAGAGGACAGAGGACAGAGGACAGAGGACAGAGGACAGAGGACAGAGGACAGAGGACAGAGGACAGAGGACAGATAATTATTTCTATTTCCCTGGCAACAATTTTTTTAAAAACGAATTATGTTGGAGCTCCTGTGCGATAGATCTTTCCTCTACCTTAGCTGCCTTTCCAACATTGAGTAGCTCCTGTCTAGCGTGAGCAAAGCGAACGCGTCTGTCCTCAGTCTTCTGTCCTCTGAAAACGAATTATGTTGGAGCGAGGTGCTACTGGATTTTCGGGGAGCGTCAGCAATTTTGTGTAAATGACGATTTTTAAAAAGATTCGTATGTTAGAATGGATCTTTCCTCTGCCTCAGAGGGTTTCCAACTAGTAGCAGCTTCTGTCTAGCGTGAGCAAAGCGAACGCGTCTGTCCTCAGTCTTCTGTCCTCTGCACGGGCGGCCCCCCTCACTTCGTTCGCGGTCACGCTGCTCCGGGCTTCGCTTTCGCTCCGGTCTCAGCGACTCTTTTCTCTTAATATAAACCGTTATCTGTAAGCGCTGCGACTGCTTCGCACCCTACACATCGTTGCCGCTGGCACAGGACAGGTAAAAGTGGTTAGAGTTGTCGCTTTCTATCATTTTTTCTTGATGCGTTTAACCGGGGCTACTGATCTTGTGGGTAAGGTTATGTAATGCCCAATGGGTGTTGTGCGAGCGTGTGATGAAATTATTTCCGCTGATTGTGATCCTTTTTGTTCCGTCTTGCCTTTGGTTAATTCGCCCTCCTTTAACTTTTCAGAAAACCGTTCCTCCCGATGCTCCGAATTACGAGAACATAAAATCTTGGGCAGCGATTCCGGGAAATGATAGTCAGGTTTTTAGCGGTCCGGTACCTCCCTATAAAGTTTACAAATTAGATTCCTATGGGGTCGATATTTTCTTTATCCATCCGACTACCTACTTCGGTCGCACTTGGAACGCGTCGATGGACGACGAAAACGTAAATGATAGAACCGATATGGAATCGATTCGGAGGCAGGCGAGTGTCTTTAATGAGATCGGCCGAATTTTTGCGCCAAGATATAGACAAGCTACGATATATTCTTTCCTAGATGCGACGGACGGTATAAAGGCTCTCGATCTAGCTTACTTAGACGTCTTGAAAGCGTTCGATACTTATATGAGAGTATGGAATCAAGGGCGACCAATCATAATCGCTTCGCATAGCCAAGGAACAATGCATGCAGTCCGACTTTTAAGAGAGAGGTTTTCCCATAAACCGCTTTTGAAAAAACTGATCGTTGCCTATTTAATCGGGGGAGCGGTTTCTCTCGCTGACACGAACGGGATTCCCGCTTGCGAAGAAAAATCCCAAACAAGATGTTTTGCCTCTTGGAGATCTTTTTCAAAGAATGCTAAAGTACCGGTTCTTCCCAACGATTCGTCCGGCCCGTTTATTTGCGTGAATCCTTTAAGTTGGGATTTAAAGCAGGATTTTAGATCGGCGAACGAGAATTTTGGAGGAGTTCCTCTATCCTTTGATCGAGTGGATCCGGAAATCTGCGGGGCCGTTTGCGAGGCCGGTGTTCTAAGAGTTACGAAGCCGAGCCGGACAGGTTATAGGCAGTATTGGAGCGACAACTATCATGTCGCCGATTACGCGCTTTTCTACTTTAATATTCGGCGAAATGCAGTTGAACGGATACTGCGATTCGGAATGCGGGAAAAGACCGATTCAAAATAAAAACCGAGGTTAAACTTGCAATCTCGTTTATAATCTTATGACGATCGTTCAAAAAAGGATGCATTAGATTTCGATGTATAGAGTTTCGATTTATCCGAAAAGCAACGGTAAATATTTCGAATTTTAGTATTTTTATTAAGCGAAGAATTCGATAAATCGCCGTTCAATTCCGTTTTCTAATAAGCTTGATTTTTCCCTCGGAATTAAATTTCTCGTCTTTCGATAACGGATTTATTCTGGCATTTCTTTCGAGTATTAGATAATAAGGATCGGTTCCGAGCTTAATAATTCCGGCTCGGCATGAATCGAAATAATTTCGCATCTATTGAGGGAATGGAGGCTAAGAATGAATCCCGTTCTGAAATGGTTTGAGGAAATTTTCGCATTATTACCTCTTCCATTGCTCGAGGTATGGGGTCGTTTCGGTTATTTAATCGGTTTCGCTCTAATGCTTTCCGCCTACGGCGGTTTTACGTTTCGACCGGGAGGAAGATGGGCGATCGGTAGAGAGAGGCAATCCTGGGATGCGAGAGCATTATTAAGCGTAGCGATAACCTTCGTTTCGATCCTGATAACGGGGTACCTAGGGTCCTTAATCGTTTTAGTGCCGGAAGCACAAACGTTCGAATCTCTAAAGGATCTTTCCGTTTTTTTATGCATTTCTCTTTTCGGCTATCCTGCTTTAATTGCGGTCCCTTTTGCGTACGGATTTTCGGATCTAATGGAGGGCGTACCGCCTGATTTTCTGTTGGATTGGTTGGTGGGCTATTTTATTAATCCTTCCTGTTTTTGGGTCGCTTATCAATTTATAGGTAAGGATCCCGATTTTCGAAAATTGAAGACTTGGGGATGGTATTCGCTTTTCGTTTTAATCTTTATGAGCATCGAGCCTCAACTTTGGGGATACATTTGCTCGGATAAATTTACCTCCGAGATTTCCTATCGAAATATCCTTCCGGCGTTATTCTTTACTACGCTTGTAACCTGGATAATCGCTCCGTTTGTCATGCTTGGAGTTTTCCCTCTCGCGAAAAGATACTCGTTATTTTGGGCCGAAATTCCCGGTCATTGTAAAGAAAAGATCATAGGGGAGACGGATTGCGTCTGGGAAAGCGGAAAGGGAAGCGTAACGCCGAGCGGAGGTTTTAACGATCAGGGGCTACCGATTCGGATGTTTCTCGTGACTCCCTTTATCGTTTTGGTTCTCATAATGGTAGGGACGACGTCTTACTTGACTTTGCGAAGTTCCGAGGAAACCGCAAATAAGCTCGCCGCGCGATTGCATCAGGAAATATCCGAAAATATTAATTTACAATTAGATGATTTTCTATCTTCTTCGAAAGGATCGAGCGAATTCGAGAGACTGCGTGGCGTTGGCGAATTGCTTAAAAGGACGAATATAGCGGCTGCAGGCCGGGCTTTCATTATAGATCGAAGAGGTAAATTAATCTCAAGTTCGAATCAATCTAGATATTCTTCGCCTCGGTCTAACGCCGGAGAGTCGGCCGAAGATAGGGTGATACAAAATGCGGTTCGGAGGCTGACGGAAACTTTCGGAAACTTGGACGGAATCGATGTCTCCACCCAGTCCTCTTTTCATATTATAACCGCCAAGCCTTTGTTCCGAGAGAATTGGCTGATGCAGGCGACTCGGTATCATGACAACTCCAAGAGTCTGGATTGGATTGTCATCACCGCTATGCCGGAAGCTTACTATTTGGAAGGAGTTCGAACGGGAAACAGTCAATCCGCAATGGTATTCGCGGTCGCCTTGGTTCTTTCTTTGCTGATTGCGGCTTTCCTATCGAACACGGTGACTGCTCCGATTACCCGGATTTCTCAAGCCACACAGGCCATCGCGGAAGGGGACCTGACCCAACGGGTACCAATGAGTCGGTTGGCGGAATTAGGAGTTCTTTCCAGTTCGTTTAACCATATGGCGGAGCAACTTCAGGAATTCTTTCATCGGACCAAGTCCAGCGAGGAACGATCTCTGGATTTAGTCGCTACGACGCCCGGAATTGTCTGGGAGGCGGATGCCATTACTTTCAACTTCACTTTCGTGAGTCAGCAGGCGGAGCGCTTGCTAGGTTATTCGGTCGAGGATTGGAAGGAGCCCGGTTTTTGGGCGGATCATATTCATCACGAAGATAGGGAACGTGCCGTAAATTACTGCGTAGAGTGCACCGCCCGTTTAGAACCCCATGAATTCGAATACAGATTTATCGCTAAAGACGGCCGTACGGTTTGGCTTCGTGATTTAGTTCGAGTGATTGCCGGAGATGCAAAACCGAAATGGCTCCGAGGCGTGATGGTCGATATAACCGAAAGAAAGATCGTTGAAGAGAAACTTTTGGAAAGAAACCAGTTTATCGAATCAATCTTGGACATAACTCCGGATATATTATATATTTACGATATAGTCGAAATGAAGAACGTATATTCGAACAACGGGATTCAAGTCGTATCGGGCTATTCCGTCGAGGAAATTCGGGAAATGGGAAGTAAAATCCTACCCATACTAGTTCATCCCGAGGACTACCAAGTTTACGTAGATCATATTATCCCGAAATATGCAACGGCTGGAGACAAGGATTTAATCGAACATCATTACAGAATTCGTCATAAAGACGGAAATTGGAGATGGCTGACCTCGAGGGAATTAATTTATAGAAGGAATACCGACGGATCTCCCAAGGAGATATTCGGGATATCGTATGATATAACGGAAAACAAGCAAGCGGAAGCGACCATTTTGGACTTGAACGCCACACTCGAGAAGCGAATCGAAATTCGAACGGATGAATTAAGAAAATCGAATGAAAGCCTCGTGGAAGCGGTTCAGAATCTCGAAAAGACCATGCACGAATTAAAGGAAGCTCAAGGGCAACTGCTTCTTTCCGAAAAATTAGCCACTCTTGGGCAATTGGCGGCGGGCATGACTCACGAATTGAATACTCCGCTTGGCGCGATCGTTTCTTCCAATCGGGCAATACTCGATATTATTCAGGACGAAATAAGAAGTATACCTAATTTTCTTTCGAACTTAAACGAGGAGGATTTAAAAAGGTTTAAAATCATTTTAGATGTGGCTTTGAGGGAAGCTTCCCGCTCGGAGGAATTTCCGAATCGAACTTTAAGAAAGGAAGTATTTAGAGCGTTGCGCGAATCGGGAATCGAAGATTATGAAAGTATCGCTAATTCCGTAATAGAAACCGGGCTGTATAGAGTGGAAAAAGATCTTCCTTGGCTATTGCAGAGTGAGAATGCATCCAAGATTTTACAAGTCGTGGCTTCTCTATCTACGATTGTACGACTTAGTAACGTGATTTCCATCGCGACCGGAAAGGCTTCGCATGTTGTGGAAGCTCTAAAAAATTATTTGAATCCCGGCGGAGAAGTTCAAGAAGAAGAAGTTTCCTTTGTAGACGTTAGGGCGGAGATCGAAACGATTCTGACTCTGTATCATAGTAAAATTAAGTATGGAGTCGAAATCGTACGGAATTATGATACTAATGAAAAGTGCTTAGGTAACGCCGATAAACTGAATCAAGTCTGGATAAATTTATTGAATAATGGTTTGCATTCAATGGATTACAAGGGCAAAATGGAAATCATAATTGAAAAGCAAGAGCCTTGGATTATAACTTCGTTCATAGATTCCGGCAGCGGTATTCCGAAGGAAATTCAAGGTAAAATTTTCGAACCCTTCTTCACGACGAAAAAGCATGGCGAAGGCGTCGGTTTGGGCCTGGATATCTGTAAAAAGATCATCGAAAAGATGGGCGGAAGGATCGAATTTGAAAGCGTACCCGGGCGAACGAAATTTAGTGTGTGGCTAAAATCTGCTAATCCCAGTAAAGAGGCTCTAGAGTGAAAAGTGTGTTTGAGCGAAATGCGATATTGTGCGTCGATGACGAGCCTATAATTCTTATCACCTTAAAGCAGGAATTAAGAAAGCAATTCGGGGACGAATTCCAGTATGAAATCGCATTGAACGGAAACGAAGCTTTGCAGGTCGTAGACGAACTCGTGGAGGCGGGTGTAAACGTGATTCTGATTCTTTCGGATTGGTTAATGCCCGGTCTTAAAGGGGATGAGTTTTTAATTTTGATTCATGCAAAATATCCGAATATTCGCTCCATATTAATTACGGGACATGTGGATGAGTCCGCCGTCGAACGAGTGAAGAGAGAGGCGGGAACGTATGCCGTATTTTCCAAACCCTGGGATGCGACTAAATTGATGGAAGCGGTTAGAATTTGCTGTAACAAAAATTAAGTCGTTTTTAGTTTTACGGCTTTTTGAACTTTCGGTTTTCATAAAGTCTTATTCAGAATAAGAACGTCTTCAGGGTCGATGACTCTGCCTTCTCGAAAATTGACTTCTAACGGAGGTAAAGTTTCTCCCCTTTGCCGAATCGCGACGAGGATCGGAAAGATACTTCGTCCTTTTTCGGTTAGTACATACTCCTTGGTAAGCCTTCCGTCGGAAGCGGGAACGATTTCGAGAATTCCTCCAATGGCTGGCTTTTGTAATCGAACACTCGGGATTTTCGCAACCGCAATACTGTAAAAAGAAAGGACTCAAATACTCAACTTTTCGTTACCACTGGGAGAGACGGCCTAAGATTCAGCAAAAAGAAGAGAGCTTTGTAGAAGTTCCTCAATCTGTTTCAAACGGCCTCCCTTTGCCAGGGTCTGAATTTTCGACCCTAAAAATAGATTCGTCCGGCAAGGCGATAGTGTCCTGAAAGTTTCGCACAATTAGAAATTCAGATAAGGTTCTCGGGGACCGTCAAGCTGCGAGCTTTGAAATTTTAAAAATAGATCCTAAGAATGCTCAAGCAGAATGGATCGTAAAGGAAATCGGTAAGCTCTATGCAATCGAGTCGAAGGCCAGGGAAGCAAGTTTAAGTTCCGAAGAACATCTAAAACGGAGACAATCTGAATCCAAGCCGGTCGTTGATGAGATCCATTCCTGGATGAATAAACGGATCATGAAGTCGCTCCTAAGTCTTCGATGGGAAAAGCCTATGGTTATCTTGCCGGGCAGTTGGAGAAGCTCCTTATCTTTTTGGATCATCCGGAATTGCAATTGGATACAAATCTGGTCGAGAATGATATTCTTCCTTTTGTGATCGGAAGAAAAAATTGGCTCTTCTCCGGTTGTCCGGAAGGAGCGACTGCAAGTGCAGGATTTTATTCTTTAGTTCAAATTGCAAAGCTCGCGGGAGTCGATCCTTATGTGTATCTGCGGGATCTATTTACCTCTTGGGAATGCGAGCCGAGGAGTCTTTCTTGTCAGGACCTGCCGCAACTCGCTATACCTGTGCTTTGATTAGGGTTCGATTCCGTCGCTTTGTATCTCCCAAGGTAAGTAATTACCTTAGGCCAAGAATAAAAAGCAAATCATAAGCCCAAGGTTTTACCAATATTACGAAGCAGTTACGGGTTGGTTAGTTTAGGGAGGGGTAGGGGCCACATCCGATCCTAGAAAAATCGATTTTGATCTCGTTTTCTAATAGAAATCGGGACTTGCGGCCCTCTTTTTTTACTTAGAAGGATAACCTCCGTAAGTCATTTTTCCTATAAGATAGATAGGACTTTTCTTTTGGGTCAACACTCTCGTTTTTAGAGAAGATTGGATGTTAGAAAGCAGACTACTTGAGTATGTGACTCCTGCGCCGTCCACTGCGACCAAAAAATGGACAGAATTTTCTGGATCTTCTTCAGGATCTAGATCGTCCCACACCGCTAAGATATTTCCGGAGCCGCTAACTCTATTCGGGTCTGGGATTAGGACGGCTTCATTCGAAGTATTCTGTGGACTTGTAGGAATTCCTTTGTTATAGATCATTTTATCCGTGATCAGCACAATATCCGGACCGGAAAAATGAGGAGGAAGATATACTTCTGTAGGGGCGTCGGAACGTTTGCCTGTCCAAATCACTACGATAAATCTTCTGTCTCCGAAATAATTTGTGCCGGTATCCGTAGTACGGATCGCTCCCCACTGAAAGACATTATTCCAAGTATCGTATCCTATCGTGTTATAATAGAAACTCATGAGAGAGCCTTGGACTTTTCTAGGATAACCTCTTTGGAGAACGTGATAGTCCATATTGGATTTTGTTCCGTAATTTCCGATTACGGAAAAGTCTTCATCGTTCCAAGCGTCTTTTGCGGTCAAAAGTTTGGAAGGATTACCGTTCATGTATTCCTTATGATTATCGTAATAATAATCCCAATGCCATTCCGTACCGGATACGACAGGGTTATAAAAATCCGCGAATCTGGTCTTCGTCGTTTGCTGAACGTCCGAAATCTCCATTGCCTGATAAACGCCGCTGATCAAACGAGCAGTGTCCTGGGCTCCGACTCCTTTCAATTTCATCCCGAACTCGCTTAAGAAAACCGGAATATCCAAGAATCTAGCTTCCTTTCGGATCTCATCCAAAGCTTTGAAATAAGTTCCGTTGTCGATCCCTGTCAGATCCAAACTCAATCTGCCCGCATCGTAAAAATGGGAATTGAAAACGAAACCTTGTCCTGGTTTGGAAGTTAAATAACCTCCACCGGTGGCGATCCCGCCGAAGTTTGTATTCCAGAATACCATTGGTTCCGCATACACCCATTTGTTTTCCCAACCGTTTTGGTCCAAGGTTTGTCTAACTTTGGAATAAAAGGGCCAAAGTTTCTGATTGTCCCATTGAGCGGGAGAAAGGCCTTCCATTCCACCGTCGGCAGGTTCGTTAAAAGGATCTAAACCTAGGACGTAATCGAATTCATTACTAGTTAAGTTGTTCTTAATATAGGTTAATGCTTTTCCCATTTGCCAGAGATATTCCGTCTGCAAATTTCTAGTTCCGAAAGATATGGAGAAGGGCGCATTATTCCAAAAATTGCGGAAACCCCTTCGGACTGCTTCGTTAGAGAAAAGGTTTTGCCCCCAAGTGAAGCAAATTCCGCAGGATTCTTGGGGATAAGAACCGCTCGGCAGGACCCAAGCGGGAGCTCCATTCCCGGTATACCAAGAGCCTTTGTTAAATAAATGCCTGGAGAATAGATCCTGGTGGTAATCCAACAGGATATACATTCTGCGAGAGATGGCCGCTTTGATCTGAAGAATGACCGAATCTAAATAAGTATAGTCGATCGTATCAATGGAAGGGTGGACTCCTTCCCATGCGATTAGATAACGAACCATATTGGAGCCCGCCGTTTTTCCTAAAAGAGAGAAAGCGTTCTCCGCATCCGCGGTGTTTCTGAACGGTTTAAAACCGTCGGAAAGCATCTTCGTGTTGCCTGAGATATTGAATCCCCTGAAATATGCCTCACGACCGAGACCATCCATGAAGATCCGGTCCGTTGTTCCCGAATAAGATTTCGTACCTAACGAAATCTTTCGGTCCGCTTCCGATCCAAGATAGTCCAGAGAGTGAGAGCCTGGGCCGGTTGCAGCGGCTACCAATTCGTATTCGTTTGTCCGGTCTTGAGAGCCGGAAAGGTTGAGAAGGGAGAATATAGCGTTGTTATTATTTTTAGAACTTGGGTTTTCACAATGAGTGAAACAAACAAATGCCAACGCTAAGAATATTTTCATATAGAGCTTACGAGTCATGCGTAGTGATCAGAGATCAGATTTTTCTACTGGAAAGAGAATTTTTGGGAGAGCTGAAATATTTTTGAAGGACGGATGTTATTTATTTCCTATGTTATTTTTTGTTAATTGAAGGAGATAAGTGAATTGTAAGAGGTCCTTGGAGAGGGGTGGCGTAGATGAAGTAGTGGTTTTAAAATCAGGACTAGGATAAAGGTATTTGTTGTAAAACACATCCGATACAAATACGCATGCAAACATTTTAATGGAGACGAAAGAAACGAAGCAGGAAACGTAGTAAAGACGGCCCCTCTTCCTCCGCAGTTACTACCGCAAAGTATCGCAACGCCGGGGCTTGTAGCGTATCTCTTGACGAATAAATTCGTAGATCATCTTCCATTTTATAGAATGGAGAAGATATTTCGTAGAATGGATCTGGAATTGCCCCGTTCAACGATGTGCAATTGGACAAAACAAGTGTATGAGAGGTCTACGCGGTCGAAAAAGAAATTCGAAAACAAAAACTTCACTCTCTGTGTTTATTTTCAAAGATTCAAAAAATCAGGGAAGAAAAATCAAAACCTATTTTGGATGATTTAAAAACATTCTTAGACAGTGCCTATTCTCAAGTCCTTCCAAAGAGTCCGATCGGCGAGGCAATTCGTTATACCTTAAACGAATGGGAGCGATTGACGATTTATCTTTATCACGGAGAATTTTATATCGATAACAATCTTGTAGAAAATGGAATTCGGCCCTTCGTAATCGGACGAAAGAATTGGCTATTCTTAGGCAGCCCTGACGGAACTGAGGCCAGCACTTTCTTTTTTTCTATCGTTCAAACCGCTATCGCTAACAAAAAGGATCCCTATGTCGTCCTTCTTACTCTTTTCGAAGGGATGCCTGCCTCCCATTCAACACAAGATTTTGAAAGTCTTTTTTCAAAATCGATGGGATGGGTTTACTTGAGCGCTTACGATTCTTCCCCTACTTCTGTAACTTTTCCAACCTCTAGCAGCTACTGTCTTCTGTCTTCTGAAAGCGAGCGCGTCCGTCTTCTATCTTCCGTCCTCTGCAAGCACGGAAATATTCCGCTAGAATTTGATTGCGGAAAGGAAGCGGAGTCCTAAAATCAAGAAAACCGTAAAAAAGAGCAAAGTAGTTTTTCAAAAAACTCCCGGAAATATTTTTGAAATTATCGCAAATAAAAACATAAAACCGTAATATGTAAAATTTAGTATGGAATAAATTCACAAGACATTGGCTAATTCGTTTTTATCATTTTTCCTTCTTTTTTCGGCTCTACTTTCGTTGCTTTACGCAATCGGAGAGATTTTTTCGTTTTCAAGGGGCAATCGAAGAATCGTCCTGTTCGGGATTTTCCTATCCCTTTCCTATTTTCTGTTTCATGCATATCTCGTATCTTCGCGAAACATTTTACTTTTTCCTTATTTATTTCTAACTCACCTTCCTTGCTCGGCCATCCTTGGCGCTTTGTTGGAACGATATTTATTGTTGGCCTGGGGAAACCCTGCCGAAAAACCGGAGAGATTTCTGCTGAAGATTTTACCGGCGTTGGGGATTGCGATTTGGCTTACTCCTTTTTACTTTCAGAATAGGGAAAGTAAAATCCATCTTTTGGAGAAAATCGCCGTTTCCGGAACGGATTGGCATGTGAAAATACCGGTACTATTTACTATGTGTATCTTCCTTTATTTTTTGCTCTCGGTTCTCGTACGTCTATTCAGAACGGTCCGTTTTTCGGTCGTTAAAAGAGACATTAATTTAGCTACGATCGTGTTTCTGAGCAGTTTTGCAATCTTAAGTACGTTCATCGGATCGTATTCGGTTCTCTCTGGCGGAAAGGATCCTTTAGGTATGATCGGAGCCTGGTTAGGCATCTTTCTTTTATTCATATACGTTTATAGACAAAGATACCCCGAATTTTTTCTGGCGGTTCGTAAAGTCGTGGAAGAGGAAAAACGAGTTAGGGCATCCCAGTTGGGAAAGTTCGACCTTACGGACATCAAATCCAAATTGAAGGATCTTTTTGAAAACGACAGAATCTACAGAGAGGAGGAGTTGACTTTATCTACTCTTGCGGGCCGCTTAGGATTGAGCTCCCATCAGCTTTCCGAGTATCTGAATAACGAAGAAAAGAAGAGTTTCTTTCAATTATTAAACGAATATAGGGTCGGAGAAGCCAAGGAGAAAATTCGATCGAGTCCGAAGGATACGCTGCTGACTATCGCTTATTCTTCCGGATTCCGTTCGAAATCCACGTTTAACGACGTTTTTAGACGCGAAACCGGTTTAACGCCTTCCGAATATAGAAAACGAATCCTTAAAAGAAAGGAAAAATAGGTCCGATTCGATCGGATCGGACACCTTTTTATTTCCGTTCCGATCGAAACGGTCGAGTAAACTCGACGAGTCGAGTATCTTTACGCTATTCCTTCCGGGAGGTAATAAGATGCCATCATGCGAGTTTAGTTGGGAATGTGCGAAATCGTTCGGGCTTTTTCAGCTTACGATGAATTTTCTTCGGTACTATCCTATTGCGGGGCTGGCTTTTTTCGTCTTTTGGGTGTGGAAGAGGGGAATGTTTCAGAGGTTTAGGATTCAGAAACAATTTCCAAAAAAAGAAAGGATTATTTCGGAAATTAAGCAATCTGCCGTTACCCTGTTTATGTTTAGCGGGATCGCATTCTCCGTTTATGTTTTATCCGGGTTCGGTTATCTAAATCGGAAAATTTACTTCAATCTTTCCGAACATGGCGGCTGGCTTTATGCGATATTTAGTTTTATTTTAATTACGGTTTGGCATGAAACATGGTTTTACTGGTTCCATCGTTTGATGCATCATCGGAAAGTATATTCGATAGTTCATTCCGTTCATCATCAATCCGTAAATCCGTCTCCTTTAGCCGCCTATAATTTCCATTGGTTAGAGGCGTTTCTCGAAGCGTTTTACGTGGTTCCCTTTATCTGTTTTGTGCCTATACATTTCGGCTTCTTTCTCGCTCACACGATATACGCGATGGTTATGAATATTTGGTGGCATCTCGGATACGAATTTTTTCCGCGCGGATGGACAAGTCACCCGATATTAAAATGGATCAATACTTCCACTCATCATAACCTGCATCACCAGAAGTTTCACGGAAACTATAGCCTATATTTCAATATTTGGGATAGGATTATGGGAACGAATTTTCCATATTACGAATCTTACTTCGAGCAAGTCGCAAAAGATCGCGATGACAAAAAAGAATCTCCCGAATTCGTTAAAGAGGAACTCGCCGACCAGATCGGGTAGAGGGTCCCGAACGCGGCTTTGGCCGAATGTCGTCGATTCGGCTTTGAAGCAAGTTAAAGATTTTCACTCTCCTGTTTTTCAACCAATCGATTCAAAAGATCTTTGATCTTCTGTATAGTACTATTCTCCGGCGAGAGTTCAAGCGCGAATCTTATAGTCGAAGCGGCCTCGTCGAATTTTTTAAATGCAATGTAAATTTGGGCTAAATTGATTAGATTCTTTAGATGACTAGGTTCTCTTAATCTTAAACGTTCTCCGAAGTTCAAAGCTTTTCTAAGTAAACCGGCCTTCCTTGCGGCAAAGGAAGCTACGTATAATATATCATTATCTATAGGTTTTAAATCCAAATAATCTTCCGCGTATCTGGCGACTTGGCGGTAGTTTTTGACTTTTAAATAAAGTTGAATGAAATTCTTTTTTACTTCCGGGACTCTATTGTTCAGTGTGTCCGCTTCCTCCAAAAACGAGATGGCTTCCTCCATCTCGTCGCTCTTAGTCATTTTTCTCACTTTGGCTAGAAGCTTTTTTATCTTTTCCTTTTCTTTCGTTTCTTCCTCGTTGATCCGTTCATTTGTTTCGGAGAATGAGAGTCTGATCATCGAAAGATCGTCGGTTAGCGGACCGCGGCTCAAGATTCGCTCATAAATCCGTTTGAGATCGCCGCCCCCTTCTTCCACTAGTTTAAGAAAGAGTTGCTCGTCGTCGTTTAGGATTCTTCCTCCCGTTTCGTCGGTGGATAAGAGTATATCGTCCCTTCCGTCGGAACCTGCTATGATAACGTCTCCGGGTTCTAACTGAAACGTTTTTATGAAAACACGTCCTTCCAAACCTGTCGTACCCAATTTCCTAAATAGAAGTTCGTTTTCGATAAAGGATGCAATACCGTCGCGATATAAAACCGTCCACGGGTGTTCCGCATTTATATAATATAAGATTCCACTTTGATCATCTACGAGTCCCATTACCAAGGAAACCAGCATCGATCCGTCAAAACTTTCGAAAACTTTATGAAGTTCCGTAAATGCGCTCTTTAGCCAATATTCCGGAGATTGTAGGCGAATCGAACCGATCAAACGCGTGCGTTCGATAATGGATTCGAATACGGCTCCCAAAACCAAGGCACCTCCGGCGCCTTGCATGGATTTTCCCATGGCGTCAGCGTTTAGAAAAACGGTGAAGGACCTGTTTTTGAGTTCGATATGATTGGCGATATTCATATCCCCTCCGATCTCTTCTTCGTAGTTTCGGAAGGAGAATTTCTTTTTTTGCTCTAGAAAAAAATCCACTTTCACTTTTTCTTGTGTAGCTTTGTTTTCACCGAGAGGCCGGATGAGAAGAGAAGTCAGGAAATAATCCCCGTCCTGTTGCTGTTTTAGTTCCTTGATTTCATCTAATGTGTGCTCCAACTCTCTCGTTCTTTCTTTTACCTTTCCTTCCAGCTCCGCCGCATATTGCTCCAGCCTCGCTCTTGCTGCCTTAATCGAAAGAGTCATTCGATTGAAGGAACGCGCTATGAAGCCGATTTCGTCTTCCACATGAGGAACCAGTCGGTAATCTAAGTTTCCGGAATTAACTTCTCTCAATCCTATCACGATATTATCTAGGGGAGTTAATAATGCTCCTTTAAAGAAAAGTCTAAATCCGGCGGCAGTCACGAACACGATCGATACTAGGGAAATGACTAATATCAAAGCCGGTTGATGAAGGTACCGTCTCAAGGATTTGTAATCGAATCCTGCCTCGTAAATTATTCCGCTCCTCGGATGGGTGTATATGTATGAAACGTAATATTTCGGTTTTTCGTCCCCCGGGCGAAATGTCCGGATACCTCTATAGATTCGTTCTCCTTCCTCACGAATCGGAATCAATGTAGATAGGAATACATCGTTCATTTCCTCGTTATTTTTTCCGCTTTCGACTTCTGAGAGGAATATTTTCGAAAATGAATCAAGAGTCGCAGATACGCCGGGCTCTTTCGAAACGAAAAGTTTGGATACTAAGGCTTTATCGTTCTTTTGAGGCGAATTATAAAATTTACTTCGAATAACCCTTAACTTACTTTCCAAAAGAATGAAAAATGCATGGACTGCTTCATCCGAAACGAATTCCGATCCTTTCGATAATAAAAATTCCTTTAAGCCGGCACTGTATACCGAGAGATGCTTCGGATCCTGCTCTATAATTTCAGACGAACGTTCCCAACGTTGATCTCCTTTTAGATTTCCCAAGCGGATTAGCTTGTTTTTATAATAGAGTAATCGCAACTCGTCCTTATCGTTGGTTCCCGTTCGTTTATCCTTGCTTCCGAACAGGGTCTCAATTCTTGACGTATCCGGATCGAAAGACACTAGATAAGAAAGATCGTCCGGTCTTTCTCCATTTAGAACGACTAACCGAGTGGTTTTTGTTTGAATCGCATCAAAGGAGGATTCGTAGCCGTTTAGGATCGCGTAGCCGACTAGCTGAAATACGAGTAGAAAAGTCGCCATCGCAACACCGACGATTCGACTAAGTATGGTCGTTCGCTCTTTGGTGATATTGATATATAAGACGATCATAATAAAGTAGCCGGCAACTAGAGTTAGATCCGCGCATTGCTGATACGCCGCTCGAGAAACCGTTCCATCTCTGCTTAATGCGTTCATAATTCCCGAGAAGATGCTCAGAAAACAGTAAGACAATAAAATATAAATTACCGCCCGTCGTTGTTTCCCTTTTTCGACTATGGCTCTCCAAATTCCCGCCGCGATTAGGCATATTATATAGATTAAAACTATGAGCGAAAATATCTTATAAAACATAGGCGTTTGAAAGTCCCAGTGATGACTTCCGAATACGAATGTTCTTGTCGCTTTTAATGAAACCGTGACATAGAATCCTGTAACTATCAAGATTCCCAAGTATTGGATTCCAAAAAGAATTAACCCGATTTTCTCCTTTTTCGGTTCCGGGAAATAAAAGAAAAAAAGAAATAAATGAATTAGGCTGATTAAAGGAATCGGAATCATGAACCATCTGTGGAAGATCGTCCATTCATCGTAGGAAGAGAAACCGACCGCGTAAGCCGAATGGTAGAATATAGTGATTAAAGTAGCGATGCCTATGTTGAGGGCCGCTTTGCTTCTATCTTTGATTCCCAGGAAAAATACGGCAGCATACGCCGAGAATAACGCCGCTAATAGGGAGCCGAACGAATAAAAATTGAAATAAATCGGATCCATATGAGAACGGGACTCTGTAGCATTGCGGGAAATAGAGGAACGTCAAGGAAAATAGTTATTGCTTCCATCTTTTTCGAACGACTCGCCGAATATATTCCGTGAAAAACCGATCTCGAGAAAGAAAAATAATGTTAAACGAATAAAAGTTTCTTTTTAATTCGTAGAATTTTAACGTCCAAATTATCCTAAAGAGCCTGTTAGCATTCAAGTAGGGAGAGGTGTAAATGAAGGGGACGATCGCCGGAATTAACGGAAAAGATAACAAAGTGATTATTATGACCGATTGCGGATATACGTATGGGATTGCGAACGTCGAGTATATGAGAGTGAATCAAGTGGTCTCGGGCGACTTGAGAGGTAACGGTTTCGAAATTCTGACAAATCTAAGTTCCGGTGATGATTTTGTTTTGGAAATCGAGGCTTATGATTGCACTAAGGAGGCGGCTCTTCTTCTTTTGAACGAAAATTAAAAGAATAACCTGTATTCGTAATGGATGAAAAGAGCCTGAAAGGAGTTTCTTTCTAGAAAATAGAGTAGGATCTTCAAAGCCCCTTCCTTAAGGGGTTTTTTTATTGCCGAGAGCATTCGGTGCGTAAGCCGGCGATCCAAAGTGCGGAGGTCTTCTCGTTGGATAACCCGTAAGATGCGACAGCATTCGCCGTTACTTATTTAAAAAATCGAAGAAATCTCATCATACCTTACTGCCTAAATTTCTATTAAACTAGCTTTCAAGGCATTCGACCGATTGCTTTGGTATAAAACTATATGATTTTGTTTCATAGATGAACTGGATATATTGAATTTGAGCGTAATCACTATTGACAATTGTCAAGACTTCGATTTCTCATAAAAAATCCTGAGCTTACGATTCAGGCCATGAATTTTCATTTTCTCAAGAGTAACTAATTTGCCATCATCATTTATTTTCGAAAAAAGTTCCAATTGCTTCCGAAATGACGCAGATATGTTCCTATTATATGCGCTCCTTAGGAGAAAAACAATTTATTCTGCATAGAATCGGAGAGAACATTTCGGCCGGTGCACAGTATCGAATACTATTCGAATATATTACTCAAGGGTATATAGGTCTTATAATTAATAATTTATAATGCGCATTTTTTTTTAAGCGATCTCTGTTGATCCGCCTGTTAAAACACGTCCTTGTATTTAGTGGAAAGAAATATTTTCCGTACGCGCTCGATAAGATTCGCTGGAATATTAGGATAGCTTAGTGTCAAAATTTATGAGTGCCGATTTGATTGAGGATTTTACCGGGAGGAACTTTTTGTCCGACCCGAGAAAGAATATCCTGTATATAGATTCCGATGCCGCATATGCGGAGAATCTATCCGCGAATTTTGAAGCGGAAAAATACGGCATTATATACGCATCATCAGTCGCAAACGCTTTGGAGAATTGTATGCAGGTCGAGCCGCCGGCGATCATCGTCGATCCAAGCTTTACCGATATCGATTGCATTAAATTTTTGAGATCCTTAAGAAAATTGTCGCCGGGGAGCGTTTTCTTCGTAAATGCTGCATCCGATTCTCTCGATCCGAATATATCCTCACTGCCTTGGATACATAGCGTGTTGGATAAGGGGCAGGATATCCATAGACTCGTCGAATGCATTTCTACCGTGCTTTGCGAGAAAGAAAGCCGCCTCAGCGAATTTCATAAGAAGGCGTTAAACGAAGAGAATTTGGTATCCGAAGTCGCTTGGCTTCAATGGAAGGAGAATCGAAGAAGTTCGGAAAGTCTTACGATCGGTAAAAATATCCTAGATAATTTAACCCACAGCATTTCTCAGGGATTAGGCATCGGTTCCTTGATCACTAGATTGGATTTGGTTGAATCGTTTCTCGTTCGCGAGAATGGGCGATATTCCGTGCCAATCGATTTACTTGATTCCATTTTTGAAAACAAGGATATACTTCGCGATTGGACCGACAAACTGGAGAAATTCAGATCTTTGTTCGATCTTGCCATCGATAAGGAACGTACCCACTTTGATGCAGTTTTATCCTCGATTCGATCCGGCATCACCGAATTCGAAGAATACGCAAAAATTAAGAACCAACAGATTTTCTTCGAAGATAGATCGTTCGATCAATTCGTCTATTCGCATCCGGATTTCGTGAAGTTTTCATTCAGGGAACTGATGGTTAACGCGATGAAATTCTCCCCGGAAAACTCGAAAATTCACATTCTCTTATATTCCAATCGGAGCTATATTTCGCTTATTGTAATGAATGACATTTCGATCGGTGAAACCGGAATTTCAGGTATCCCCGAGGAGTATTATTTCAAGGTCTTCGAACCGTTTTTCCGTTTGAATCATATCTATGACGAGCGATTTCATACCCTCGACTTCGGTTTCGGCATCGGGTTGAATCTAACTCAAAATCTTGCCAGACAATCGGATTGTAAAGTATCGATATACGAACTTAACGATTATACGGGCGAGTCCTGTTCTCGAAGAGTCGCAGCCGAGTTGCAGTTTCCGATTTGTTGATATATTTGAAAATAGAGTATTCGAGGATTTTGATTCCAAATGAGTAATACCCGGCATAGAGTTATCGCGATCTGCATCCTGATGGAACGATATCTTCGATGCAATTTTAATTTGAAAGAAGCCGTCCCCGATTGGTGGAATATCGACCCGAAAATTTCGGGAGAACATTATATTCGAGAGTTAAACGAGGATAATAAAAGGTATGTTCTTTCGGCTTTCTCGTCCCGTTCGGAAGCTTTAAGCGCATTTCTTCGCGATCTAGGACCTCTTGTGGGAGAGAGTATAGATCGGATTCGTTCCGAAGTGGAAATGGAATATCCAGTTTAAGCTCGAACTTCGGAATAGAGGATATGTTGGAAAGATATTTTTATTATAAGTTTGTGTAATATTATTTCAATAATACCAGTGTATTATTAATATATTATGTTTATTGCTTGATCGTTTAAGATGGCTAAGGGGATCGCCATTTAAGAGGGATAGATGGAAGTTGATTATGTAAGTTTGTTGAAGGATTTCCTGGCCGAATCCGCGGACCTGCTCGATTTAGCGGAACAGGCCGTACTCGATATCGAAAAAGATTATAAACCGGAACAAGTAAATACCCTATTTCGCGTAATCCACACTATTAAGGGGAATTCGGCGATATTTGATCTTCCTGCAGTGTCAAAAGTATCCCATTCTTTGGAGAGCCTGTTAAATCATAGACGAAAGACAGAGACCAAGCCCTCGGATGAGGAAGTCGCGCTTATTCTCAATTGCCTGGATGAAATTAGGGAAATGCTCTCCCAAGTCGAAAAGAATAAGGGTTGGGATGTCGAAGATCTTTTGATTCGAATTAACTCCTTCCTAACGGTCATCGAATCCGGCGAAAAAGCTAGCTTCGGTCTATATTCTCGAAAATCGGAAGAAAAGAATGAGGAGAAAATTGCTCCGAAAGAAAAATCCAAAATATCCATTCCTAAGAAATACGTGGAAAAGGCAAAAGCCGAGAATAGTTCCTTGTTCTTTTTAAAATATCAATCCAAGGAAACCGAGGGAGACGCCGTAAGCGATTCGGTCTTGGAGGCGGTTTCGACCGTTGGAGAAATCCTGCTCTCCGGTCAACTGGGCTCCCCTCAGAATGGATCGCAAAAGAACGGCGTACATAAACGCTATCTCCTGGTCTTATCGGACTTAAGCTTATCGGATATATCATGGAAAACGAATATTCCGATAAATGCATTTACGGCGGTGGTCGAGAGTCGAGCTAACGGGCGGGGCGAGAATGGGTTTCATCCCTCATCGAATCCCAAGGATGAATCCTCTTCATTGACGAGAGCCGACGGAGCGAACGTCCAGGCAGAGTCGTATTTAAGAATTCCGCTTCAAGCTCTCGATCATATGATCAATTTAGCGGGTGAGACGATTATCGTTCGAAACCAATTATTGCAAAAAGTGGAATCCTATCAGGATCATTCGTTACTGTCAATCGTGCGGAACCTAAGCCAGCTTATTACATTGTCTCAAGAAAGTATAATGCGGACTCGTCTTCAAAAATTGGAATCGTTTTATAAAAAAATTCCGCGACTCGTTAGAGACTTGGAGAAAATCACGGGCAAGGAAGTCGAGCTCCATCTCGAAGGCGGAGAAGTCGAGTTGGATAAGAATATCATCGATACGATTTCGGATCCGATCACGCATATGATTCGAAATGCTATCGATCACGGTATTGAGGCGGCGAGCGAGCGGACGGCTTTTGGAAAGCCTGCGAAAGGTAATATCTCTTTTTCGGCGGCTTTGCGGGGAGGGAACGTCATTCTGAAAGTGAGTGACGATGGACGCGGTCTGAATTTCGAAAGAATTCGGGAGAAGGCTATCGAGCGAGGAATACTTAATCCCGAGGAAGCGGATCGAAAATCTACGGAAGAGCTCGCCGAGTTGGTCTTTATTCCTGGCTTCAGCACTTCGCAGTCCGTATCTTCGACATCCGGTCGCGGTGTCGGAATGGACGTCGTGAAAATGAATTTTCAGAAGGCCGGCGGTTCCGTTTCGATATCTTCGGTCCCCGGAAAAGGGACGATTATTAGCGCTACGCTTCCGCAGACTTTATCCATAATAAACTGTCAGATGGTGGCGACCGAAGGGATGCACCTCGCTATTCCGCAGGCTAATATCAGCGAATTGATATTATTGGATCGAAAATTAGTTTCTTCGATCGAGAATAAGGAAGTCTATCAGTTACGCGGGCATTTGCTTCCTATACTAAGTGCAAGTAAAATCCTGCAGCTTTCGAATAGTTCCATTACGGAAAGTAGATATTTAGTCGTTGTCCACACGGAGAAGCATCATTTCGGATTGCTCGTTGAAGAGATAGAAAACTCGGAAGAGATCGTAGTAAAGCCGTTAACCAAGGATTTAGCCCGCCTTAATTTATACACCGGTGCCGCGATTCTTGGCGACGGGAGTGTTAGTCTTATTTTGGATATATCCGGAATCGCCAAATATCTTAGCCTTCAAGCGAATATTCTGGAGGAAACAAAATCGATTTCGACGAAGGAAACGATCGCAAGGGATCAGTATCTTCTGTTTGCAGTGAGAGGCCAATTGTTCGGTATAAATTCGAACGACGTTCAGAGAATAGAACTAATCGATCTTAAACAAATCGAGTATATTATGAAACGTGAAGTAATTCAATATAGGGGCGAAGTTCTGGAGCTTTGTCGATTGGAGAATTACTTTAATCTCTCGAATGAGCAAGTTCATGCTCAAAGCACCGTTATTCTTATGCACTTTGAGGACGGCAGAAAGGGTTTGCTAGTCGAGGAAATCGTAAACGTCGTCGAAGAAATTCCGTCGTTCACCAAAAGCGAGGATTTGTCCACGGGAGTATTAGGGAGCGGCGTCCTCTCCGGACAAATCGTAATCATAATAGACGGTAAGACGGTGATGAGTAAGATAAGTAAGAATTTGACGTTAGTTGATATTAACTAATAAGGAAATTTGAATGGACGAAATAAATAATAAGCAATTTCTATCTTTCTTTCTCGGTAAAGAAATATACGGGGTCCCTCTCGCCGAATGCAAAGAGGTGGATCATAATAAAAAAATATTAAGAATACCTTGTGCACCTCCTTACATCGAGGGAATCGTTAATTTAAGAGGCGACGTCGTAACTATATTGAATCTTCAGAATCTATTCGGAAAGCAGTCCAATGGGGATAAAGATAAGTATTCTATTATACGATTGAAAGGCAAGAAACAGGCTTTTGCCATTCTTGCGGACGAAGTTTCGGACATCATCGAGATATCCGAGAAGAATTTCGAGCCTTGTCCTTCCCATTTGGATGAGAGAGAAGGTCGGTATATTCGGAATGTGGCGGTATTTAAGGGAGAAACGTTAATCGTCTTAAACCATGAAGAATTATTGCATTTAGAGGACGCGTAAGAGGAAAAAAGCATGTTTAACTTTGTTTCACAAAAGAATCAAGTAGAGAACGAACGGAAGCAAATGTCCGTTTCAGTCACGGACCAAGAAGTTGCGATGCGCGACGGGACTACACTCGTCTCAATGACCGATTTAAAGGGAAAGGTCATATACGCGAATAGGGAATTCTTGGAAATCGCGGGTCTTACCGAAGATGAATTGGTTGGAAAGGCGCATAACGTAGTTCGGCATCCTGACATTCCTCGCAGTGTTTTTAAGGACTTTTGGGATACGATACAAGCCGGCAAGCCTTGGAGAGGTATCGTAAAAAACAGGAGCAAAAGCGGAGATCATTATTGGGTTGATGCGAATGTCGCGCCTAGGATCGAAAATGGCAATACTGTCGGATATATTTCCGTTCGGAGAAAGCCGAATCGATCTCAAGTGGAGTCGGCGGCTAAATTGTATAAGGATATTTTATCCGGTAAAACCACATTGGATTCCACCAGTACAAGATGGTTATCCATTCGCTTCAAACTTACCGCTTATATCATTGCGAACACATTTGGACTTTCCTTTTTGGCAGGTTCGATTTATTTCGGCTTAAATCATTTGATCGCATACGGGTCGGCGGCCTTTTTTGCCGCGACACAAATTGTATGGGGATTTTATAATATAGGCTATATTTTGAAACCCTTAAAAGAGTCTACTCAAGTTGCAAATAGAATCGCAACGGGGGATCTATCGGTTAACGTAGTTCATAATCGAAACGACGAGATAGGAGAATTAGACAAGGCTATTTTAAGTATGTTGATCAATACGGCAGGATTGATCGCTAGATTAAAGGAAAACGGGGATATTTTACTTCAATCTTCCAGCGATCTTTCCGGCGCGAGTTTAAATCTATCTTCGGGAACCGAGCAGATGTCGCAGCAATCGCAGACGATTGCGGCTGCCGCCACTCAGATGAATCAAAATTTGAGTATGGTTTCAAGTTCGATCGAAGAGATGTCGGTGTCGGTCGGCGAAGTTGCAAAGAAAGCGGCAGACTCGGCAAAGATCGCTCGCGAAGCCAATTCGACCGCGCTCGAAACGGGCGAAGTCGTAAAAGAACTGGGCGAAAACGCGAGGGAAATCGGTAATGTTATTGAAAGCATTTCGAATATAGCATCTCAAACAAAGCTTCTGGCATTGAATGCGGCAATCGAAGCCGCTGGAGCCGGAGACGCCGGAAAAGGCTTTGCGGTGGTTGCGTCCGAGGTGAAAGAGTTGGCTCGACAATCCGCAGAATCTTCCGAGGAGATCAAAAGCAAAATTTCGGCCATCCAGAGAAGCACCGAAAGAGTGATCGAGTTCATCGGCCGTATTACAAATGTGATCGCCGAAGTGAATCAGATCAGCGGTAGCATTGCGTCCGCGGTGGAAGAACAATCGATCACAACAAAGGAAATAGCCGCGAATGTCAGCCAGACGGCCTTAACGTCGAACGACGTTACTAAAAATATCAACGGTATATCGACCGCATCCGTGGACGGCGCAAAGGATTCCGGTCGTGTATCTAAACTTTCCCAATCGTTGCAGGAATTAGCGGCCGGCCTTACCTCGTTGGTGAACCAGTTTAAGATTTAAACTAGGATTAAGGAAAGAGGAATTAAGATGGGGTACCCTATGGAATTGACGAGGGATAAGAAGAAAATTTCGGTTTTGGCCGTAGATGATTCCCTCGTTTATAGGAATCTGCTCAGGGCCTCATTTTCTCAAGACCCTGAGATCGAATTCCTCGGATCCGCAATAGACGGTAAGTATGCTTTGCCTAAAATCGCGCACCTTAAACCGGATTTCGTGGTCTTGGATGTGGAAATGCCTGAGATGAACGGAATTGAAACTTTACGCGAAATCAAAGCAAACTATCCGGCGACGAATGTGATTATGCTTAGTTCCCTCACCATGGAGGGAGCTAAGGTCACCATCAAGGCTATGGAAATGGGGGCCCTAGATTTCGTATCCAAGCCGGACGGTCTTTCCGAATCTGCCGAAAGAATCGGAGAGGCGTTGGAGCAGTTAACGGCTAAGATTAAAGCAATTCACGCACAGAATTATAGTAAAACTAAGAATATCGTAAAAACGGATTTCGCTCGTAAGATTCCGAAAAGCTCTTTCAAACGGAAATATGCAATTTGCGTCATCGGTATCTCGACCGGCGGTCCTCAAGCCCTGAGAGATTTGTTTTCTAGAATTTCGAGCGAAGTAGAAGGTAGTATCGTCGTTGCGCAACATATGCCTCCTCTTTTTACCAGCTACCTTGCCGAAAATATCTCGCAAGTTACGAAATTAAAAGTTAAAGAGGCGGAAGAAGGAGAGATACTAGAAAGTGGATCCGTCTATATCGCTCCCGGCGGTAAGCAACTCGAGATTTCTCAAAGTCGAAAGGGTCCTATAGCAAAAGTATTCGACGGTCCATTAGAGGAACTTTGTAAACCGTCGGTAAATATATTATTCAACTCAATCGCGAACAATTTTCCGAACGAATCGATCGGGATCATTATGACAGGGATGGGCGAAGACGGGTATGTCGGAATGAAAGAAATGAAAAAGTCCGGAAGCCTATTGTTGGCTCAATGCCAGGAAAGTTGTGTCGTATTCGGAATGCCTAATAAACCGATTAAGGACGGTATAGTGGACGAAGTACTGGATATTCAAGGTATAGCGGATAAAATATCCGATTCCATGAGAAGAGGATAAGTTGAATGAAAGAAGAGATGATACAATTCGTAAGCGTCCTACAGAAGGCGACCGGAATCTATCTGAGCGAGGAAAAGTTATATCTCTTAGAGAGCAGGTTATCCGACATCATGGTCGACCACAAAATCGGTTCCTTCCTCGATTTTTCTAAGAAATTCGAAAACAACCAAGAGGAGGATTTTCGAGAACAAGTTATCGAGCGAATTACCACCCATGAAACAAAATTCTTTCGTGATATAAGTATTTTCGAAGCGATCACGCAGAGGATACTTCCCGAAATAGTCGAACGGCTGGAAGAAGGATCCAAGGATAACGATTTAAGAGATCAGAAAATTCGAATTTGGTGTGCCGCCTGTTCCACCGGCCAAGAACCGTATTCGATCGCTATAGCGATCAAAGAGAGACTCCCCCATTTATTTAAGAATGTTCGAATTCTCGCTACCGATATCGCGAAGGAAACAATCGAAAAAGCAAGAATAGGATGCTATTCTCCCTTTGAAATCGGTCGCGGGTTGGAAGAATACCATACGGATCGCTATTTCGATAAAGCTGAGGACGGAAATTTTAAAATAAAGGATGAAATTAAATCAATCGTGGAATTCGAACAACATAATTTAATTTCTCCGAATTTTCCTTCGGGCTTTGACCTTGTTCTCTGCAGAAATGTTTCCTATTACTTCGATATGAAGGAGCGATCGAATTTGTTCCAGAAGATTTATAAATCGATGAATCCCGACAGTTTTCTAATACTAGGCTCTGCGGAATCAATTTCAGGTTTCTCGAATAATTTCATTATTCGGGAATTCGGGCTTTGTCGCTACTATGAAATTAATTCAACTAGTGTAACATTATTTTAAAGGAGATATAATATGAGTACGGTTAGAATTCTCGCGGTGGATGATTCTGCCACCATGCGAAGTTTAGTGCAGCAAACTTTGGGGATGGGCGGATACGAAGTTCTTTTGGCTTCGGACGGTAAGGACGGGATCGAAAAATTCGGACAAGGACCGTTCGATCTGGTGATCACCGATATCAATATGCCCGTGATGGACGGAATTACGTTCATACGCGAACTCAGAAAAATCGATGCGAAAGTTCCCATTCTTACGCTCACAACCGAGTCGGAAGAAAGCATGAAGAAAAGCGGGGCAGCCGCCGGCGCGAACGGCTGGATCGTAAAACCGTTTCGTCCGGTTCAATTTCTGGACATTATCAAGCAAGTTCTTCAATCAAATATCGCCTAATGGACAATATTAACTGCAATTGAATTCCTTTCTCTGCTTCCGTTCACGGAATGCGAAATATTCGATGGAAGGTACAATCTGCCCCCAGGAATCGAAAATCTTACTTTGAGGAAAGAGATGAAGGATTTTGATAAAATTTATGCCATCTATGTGGATCAAGAAACGATGCAATCCCATATTCTGGAATCCATCCTGGTCTTTAAGGAAAATCGACCGAAATTTCGGGACACCGTATGCAATCTGAGAGTCGCGGGTTCGGAAAGCCATACGCATACTCACTACGATTTATCCGCTCTTCTCAAAATCATTAAACTAAAGCCCGATTCTTTTTGCGAAGAATGCAAATCATATATTTCATCGGATTTTGTAGACTTTAGCTTCGATACTTTATAGACATTTATCAATAAAATAGCTATGTAATGGAGAAGATTTATTCGTCAATTATAATATAAAGAAAAGATAAAAGTTAGATTAGCGAAGGTCTGTCTACCCAATTTAAACTTAGATCGGCGAACGGATGAAAAAGCGGATTCGGAATTTTGGGGGGATTTAAACGATGAAGAAATTTATTCTATTAATTAGTCTTTGGATTTTATGGTTTTATGCGGCTCGAGGAACCGTTCAGCTGGGAAGCTACAATTCTGCGCAAGAATGTAAGGCGGCAATCGATTCGGATAAGTCGGGATTATTATTGTGGAGAACCCGCTGTTTGGAAACTAAATAACCTATCTGACTTTATTTGAATCTATCCGTAGTACTTATTATACGTCTCCGCGTTGCGGGAGACCTCCCGGTCGGATTTAGAATGCTAGTCCGCGCAACCGAATTCATATCCTGTCGTTCGTTATTCTTTTACTAATATGAAACGGTCCTTTTTCCAATGATAGACGATGGAGGGTTTCTTATAATAATCTTCGGGATTCTCTCCGACCAAAGAAAAACGACAGGCAATGTCGTTATCATTCGGGATCAAGGAGCAATATATATGGTCAGGAATCGAATCTTTAGGTAGAGGCTTCAAGTCATACGGTTCGAAGTATTCGGCTTTTATTCCGGGAAAAATTTGATCGGTAATCTCGTTCCAAACATTACTTTCGTTTTTATAAAATTGAAGCGATACGGTTTCGGAAGAATCGGCGTCCGAATACGTGCGTATGATACCGATGATATCCGAATGCTCGGTATTCTTCCAGGACGCCAAAACGATTTCCGAACTCCCTTCCAATAAACCCGCACGTAATCGGAGAGAATTCGTCGAGGATTCGATTAGCGCGTATTTTCCCGTCCCTTTTAGGTCGTAGCGATTCTTGGAATTTAATAACGCTGCGATACGCTGTTCATCGGTCTTTAATCCGGGACCGAGAAGATCCTTAGGTAGACGGAAAAAGTAATCAGCTACGGTTTTTTCCGGATATTTTGCCTTGTCGGTCTCCTTCGAGAAGCTATCTCCGGAGCACGAGGATAGCAGAATTAAGAACTGTATTAAAATAGATATATAGTTTATCATAATATTCTAAATAAAGATCCTGATCTATCTTTCGACTCCCTTCGTCTTTTTCCGGCGACAATTCCTGCCTTTGTCGGAATTACGTATTACTGCGAATCGGAGCTCGGAGCATCATCGGGAAAAAATTCGAAACGTCTTGCATCGATCGGACTCTTCAAAACGAAATTCCTTTAGTCGGTCCGAACCTTATCTAGGAAATAGAGAAGGGAACGGTGAAAGTTTTCCTTTGTTTAGGACGGAGATGTATTCTCCGCCGAATCAAGCGATCGGCGGCGGAAGAGATATAAGTAATTGAATTAATAATTGCGAAGAGCTAAAAGCTTGGAGTTGATCCAAAAAAACGGAAATGCGATTAACTAAGATTAGATCGAATCCCGATCTCGGGAGAAATTTATTTTGAAGATCGAAAGGTGCCTGGGCCTCGAAATAAGATCCCGAAAAAAGACCGTCATGATCCTTAAGACTATGCCTGCCGGGTTTGGCTCGAAGAATCGTCTGCGTAAAGCCTGTCCAATTTCCGCTGCAAATATCGAGCGTATCAATGATTGCATCCATCGATACTGAATAAAGTATTACTAAAAGGACTATAGTTCGTCCAAATTTAGCGCCTTGCTTCATTCTGCTTCGCGAAAGAGACATCTATCAAACCTGGCTTCGAAAGACTATTTCCAAAAACAAACGTCAAGACGAAAAACTTACTCCGTATTTATTTTAGGGTTTCAATCTAATTTCAAAATAAAAACAAGACTCTTACGTGTTTTCGGCTAAGGCATTATTCTTTATAATGATTATTTGAATTGAGCACCTTCGAGCGTGCCTGCCGGACCTTTGAAATTGATTTCGAAAAGATCATAATCAGATTCCCTTAACCCGCTCACGTATGCGACGGAGATTCCTAAGTAATATTTTCCATTGTATTTGAGAGCTCTCCAGGCAAAGCCTGCCATGTCTTCGGACGTTACGGAAAATGGATGCACTTTACCCCTGGATTCGTCGATGTAAAGTCCTTCGTACGTTCCGACTAATGTTCCTTTATATTCGAGACTCAGTATTCTTCCGAAAACCGAAAAATTTCTTTTTCCGCCGGTTTTTCTGTCCACGAACTTGTCCGCGGCGGCATCTTCATTCGCATGGATCCATACCGTAAGACGTTCTTTAGGATCCCTCGCCTTGGACGTCTTCGGCAGGATATTTTCCTGAAATTGAGCGTCGACGACTTCTCTATCCGTAGACAATGAGATGGCTTTGATTCGGTGAATTCTATATTGAACTAATATGGTTTGGTTTAGATTCTTGCTAAGGAAGTTTACGAGATTTACGTTTTCGGGTCGGACGCTAAAGGCCGCCTTCTTTTTTACCGGAGTAAAGCATTCGTCTTTTGCGGCCTCGCACTCCTCCAACGGATCGAAGTAAGTTATTTCCAGAATACCTTCATATGATTCGTAGATTATCCCTCTACTTTCAAATTGAATTAATTTGGCGACCATCCAGCCTTCCGAAAACGTTCCGAACGCGGAGACTGGAGTCGAGATTTGGAAGTAGAGAATCGAAGATATTAGAAAATAGAGAATCCGTTTTATATTCATGCTCTGCCTATCGGTTTGAAGTAACGCTTGCCGTTAAGTAAACAATTGTGGATTCCCCGATTCTCGTCAAATCAACGCGGCAATAACGATTCGATAAATTTCTTGCGCAATTGGTCGGAATAATAGACCTTTTTGCTCTTCTTTTAGGTTTCAATTTCGTAATTTTAAGCGGAGTCATTTTTATTGATTCAACGTTTAGGAAAAAAAAGAATTGCCGGTTCGAATCCTACCGAGTTTGCCTCATCTAGAATTATTCTGATCCTTTCCGAGAGATGGAATATCAAATCCGACGATCTACCGAGTTTTTACCGGTCGATTTGTTCTGTTAGAGTTTTTAAAATTCCTTAATAAGGAAAACATAACCGAGATAGGACTCGGAAACCAAGGGCAAAGAGAAATGAGGATACTTTTCTTCGATATTCGGGATTTTACTCATTCGTCCGAAAAAATGAGCCCAAAAGATAACTTTGATTTTTCGAATTCCTATACGAGAAGAATGGGGCCGTTTATCAGGAAGAATAAAGGATTTGTGGATAAATACTTAGGAGACGGGATCATGGCCTTGTTTCCGAACAGCCCGGACGATGCGTTGCAAGCAGCGATGGAAATGTTAAAAGAACTGGCGAATTTGAACCTTTCCTGGAAAGAGAGAAAATACGAGCCGATTCCGATCGGAATAGGTTTGCATACGGGAACGCGTATGTTAGGGGAGATAGGCGAGGAAGAGCGAATGTACGGCACGGCGATTTCGGACGCGGTCAATCTTGCCTCTCGCATCGAAGGTTTGAGTAAGGAGCTTTATGCGACCATTTTATTAAGCGAGGGTAAGTACAAGAAACTTCATGACAAAAAGAAATATTCGTTTAATAAACTCGGTAAGGTGACCGTCAAGGGTAAGTCAAAATCCAGTCAAGTGTAAGAGGTAGTCGACTGAAGACGACCTCTCACGTCGATCCTATTCGCCCAAATTCACGCTTTCCGACGCTCAAGCCTCTTGTAAGAGTCCGGCTTTTGGGGCGGGTGCGGCGATTCTTCTCTTCAGTTTCTGACGAAAATCCTGTAAAACGTTCATATAGTAGATATACGCATCGTATGGAGAGGAATATGGACTAAAATATTTATGTACATCGCCGTCGTTAAAGTACTTAGTGCACATATAATAAAAATGATCCGAGGTTTGTAATTTTCCGTACGTATCCAGCAACTCTTCGTCTCCGAAACTATAGACCTTATCCTCGAGCTCATATACGGCCTCGAGAGCTTGGCGCTGCATCGAGTTGCCTAACCACGCGGAAGTGTCTCTCTCCATGTCCGCCCAGGATACGGGTTCATGAGTATCAATGTCTCCGATCGGATGATAATTCTCGGCCGCTCTTGAGACGGTGTTGAATTTAAAATCCGGATGCCGTTTTATCTCCGAAGGCAATAGTTTAAGGAATTCGAATATTCCGGAATTCGCCCACTGATGTTCGCCGAATGTTTCAAAGTCCATGAACAGGTTGACGCATTCTCCGTTTCCGGCGACCGAATGAACCCAATTCGAGAATTTATCCGCTTTTAAGGGATAAGCGGTCCAGGTTTTTTCGGAAAAACGAAATGCTATATCGTCGCTTAATCGATAATTTTTCAGCATTAACTTTAAACCCGGTTCGTACTTAGCCTTATAGAGGAAATTAGGGCTTCTCCAATCCAAAAGTCTATCGACTCCTTCCATTAGCATAACCGAATATCCCATATTTCTAACTAAACTTCCGATCCGATTGGAATATATCAGCTCGGTATTCCGGAACGCTTCCGGTAAAACTCCAAGTTCACGTTTAATGGTTTTTCGGTGTTTTTGAACGTGCCTGTTAAACTCCCTCTCGGAGAATAAACTTGAGAGCGAATGGTAATATGTTTCCGCCAGAAATTCGACATTACCGGTATCCGCCAGCCGTTTGAATCGGTCCAGAACCGCGGGGCACCATTTCTTAAACTGATCGATGGCCGTTCCGGAAATCGAAAACGTAAAATTGAATTCGTCCTTGTGCTCTTGAATCAGATCCAGCAGTAATTGCGTGGTAGGTAAATAGCATTTTTCAGCGACTTTTCTTAGTATCGCGGAATTCTTTCCATCATCAAAATACGTATCATCCTTTCCTATCTGGAAAAACCCGTACGGCTTTAGCCGAAACGGTTGATGGACCTCGAAATAAAAGCAAACTGATATCATATTTTTCTCCTATACACGTCTTCGATTTTTTTTGCATTCATATGCCAGGTGAGTTTAGAGGCATCTTTTTTAGCTTCTTGCCCCATTAGGTCTCTTAATGTTCCGCTTTTGAGTAAGGCGATCGTTTTAGCAGCCAGTTCATCCGTGTCCCAAAAGTTCACCTTTAGGCATCGATTGACGACTTCACTTACTCCCGATTGGTTAGATAGTATAACAGGAAGATTATGCGACATGGCTTCCAATGCAGTTAAGCCGAACGGCTCCGAAACGGAAGGCATGATGTAAAGATCGCTTATTTTATAAAGTCGATGTGCGTTTTCTTTATTCAAATATCCGGTATAGTGAAAATGTTTTCCCATTCCCAAATCCGCGGATAATTCGATCATTCTATGATGAAGATCTCCCGTCCCTGCCATGACGAATCGGACATTCGGAACTTCGCGAACGATTTTCACTGCGGCTTGGATAAAGTAATCCGGTCCTTTTTGATACGTGATTCGTCCTAAGAATAAAACGATCGGATCGTCGATGATCCTCTCCTTACCTTCGAAGTATTCCGATTCTGTGCCTTCGGATATTCCGTTATGGGCGACGAAGATTTTATTAGGATCGGCCTGGTATCTTTCTTGTAATAAGTTCTTAGTGTAATCGCTTACCGTTATGATCTTATCGGAGAATTCGCAGGCATCCTTTTCTACCTGCTTTATGTAATCGTTTTGATTTTCGCCCGATCGATCGTATTCAGTTGCATGAAAATGTAATATTGTTTCTGTCGTAAGTTCGGTTCGAATTTTTTTAGCCGCAGGAAAAGTCATCCAATCGTGGGCGTGAATTAAATCCGGTTTCAATACGGCTGCGACTTTGGCCGCAAAATCCGCGTATTTATGGATGTCATGAAATATGACAGGACCGTAACCGCCGGATATAGGAATCGGTAGGGCCGTGGAACTCTTCTTTATTCCTGTCTTTTCCGGGCCTGCAGTTCTTTCGAAAGTTTCCGAATGTGTCCACCTTCGATCTTTTCCATCGCTGAACGTGCTATAAGGCGAGAAGCTTAGATTTTCGCTGCTTTCTTGAACATTGAAAGAATGAGTTAGAATTAATTCGTTTTGGTCTTCTTGAGTAAGAAGTCGCCACCCGGAACTTATGTCCAGTAAATTGACGCCTTCGATTTGCTCCTCGTCACCATGTAGTTTAGGGAGCAACAAAAAGATGGTGTGTCCTAATTTCGATAAGGAATTCACGATTCCCTGACAAGCAACACCGAGTCCGCCCGCGACGTGAGGCGGGTATTCCCAACCCAGCATAAGTACGCTCTTGGGCGGCGTATTTTTTAGTTCAGTATCGTTCACGGCTACAGCTCGTCGTCATGTCATTTAATAATGATTAGTAATACTATATTTTCCGTATTACGCAACCGGCGGAGTGGCAAGCCGCATAAATAAAAGGAAATCGAGTAATATACCGGGTGAAAATATTTCCATGCTTTATCTTTTCGATACTCGCCTAATGAAGCCCATTTGATTTAAACTCTTGCTACGAATCGTTGACAAAAAGCATTCGTAAAACGGATATTAATTATTTTATAATGAATGTAGTTTAAGGTATAATGAGAAAACGTATCGAGGGAAAATATGCGACATTCAGTTCTTTGGATAGATTCGGAGCAGGCAAAAGGATTCGTTTTTACGAAAGATTCGTTCGAAATGAATACAGACTTAGATAGGATTAAGCCGAAACATCATGATAATCATCCGGATAGAATCGATCAGATTCATAATGAGGAAATAAAACATTTCTTCCATGAAGTTTCTCAAAAGCTAGGATCGTCAAGCGACCTACTCATTGCCGGACCCGGCATGGCAAAGAATCATTTCAAATCGTATTTAGAGACCCATATGCCCGAATTGGCTAAGAAAGTGATCGGAGTCGTTACGATGGACCATCCGACTGCTCCCGAAATCATTAAATCCGCCAAGGAATTTTATCACGATCACCATTTGAAGATTTGAAGACCGTTCCGAAATTCCCTTTTCGATAAGATTCCGAAAAGGGATATCTTACTCGAAAGAAGCCGCATTGCAGTCAAAGTTTTAACGCTTTGTTTAAAAATCGATTGAGCGGGAGTAATTGTTCGAAGGATTTTAGACAAAGTTTAACGAAGCGATCGTCTATTACCTCTTTATCGCTAAATTTGCGGATCGCGATGAAACTTTTCAAACGGAGTAAGTCGATATCCGGATGATCTTTCGAAAATCCTTTTGGGGCTGAGTTTAATCGTTCCCCTTTAAGCTCCTTAAATTGATTTTTAAAACTCTTTGCTCCGATTATATTTCTGAGTTCCGTTGAATCCGATGCGATGGCCTTTCGGACGGAAAGTAGAGCAGGAGAGGGCGGGAGATACAATCCCCCGGCTACCATCGATTCTCCCGGAGCAACGTGCACGTAATAACCGGCCGAAACTTCCTTTTTGCCCGCAGTGGCGATCCAAGCCCCGAAATTGGTCTTATACGGTGATTTATCCTTCGCAAATCGCACATCCTTATAGATTCGGAATACGCAGTCTTTCGCGCTTCGATTTCGGATGCTCGAATCGAAAGTATGTATTCCAAGAATCAAATCTTCCACGAATTTGTAAAATTCGTTTAATGAGGAACGATAAACTAATTCATTTTTCTTGAACCAATCCCTATTATTATTCTTGGATAGATTCTTTAAGAAATCCAATATTTGTTTTTGCATGTCCTCTTCTTCTTTTCCTAAATCGAATATTTCCTACGATTTACTAGGATCTTACTATCACAGATCGGTTGATTAGCGAAACCAAAACCGTTCTCCCCTTTGAAAATTAGAGACGCCTTCACGAAATGAATCGCTAGTTACCACGGGGTAGATACCTCTCGCCTCGATTTCTAAAGCCTCCTCCAACGGCCTTCCATATCCGTCTATCGCGGAGGATAAATCCGCCATTAATGCGTCTCTGGGAACGGAGCAAATTTGTTCGGCATAGCGTCTTGCTCTCTCGATGCCTTTTCCCTTAGGAACGATTTCCCATACTAGTCCGATTGCTTGGGCTCTTTCCGCTCGAATTCGTTGGCCGGTGATAATTAAAGGTAAGGCGGATCCGGGTCCTATTAACCAAGGGAGATAGACAGTTCCGCCGTCTGCCAAGGGAACTCCCCAGCGTCGACATGCGACGGAAAACATCGCCTGTTTTTCCGCTATTCGGATATGTCCATGGCAAAATAATTCGAGCCCGCCTGCATACGTATAACCTTGCGAAACCGTTATGACCGGTTTTCGTTGCACGACTCTGGATCCACCCATCGGGCCCGTTGAATTTTTGACCCAATGCCGGATTTCATCGTTTGTGCCGTTGATATCCATCAGCGTTTCCAAAGCGTTTAAATCGGCGCCGGCACAAAACGATTTTTCTCCGTTTCCCCGCAGGATTGCAACCGTCAGATCGGCATCGTCCCTGAATCGTTTCCATGCGGAGAGTAGAAGTTCTGCCGTTTCTCCGTTCACGCAATTATGGACCTCCGGCCGATTGATGATAATTTCGAAAATGTTACCATTTTTTACGGGAAGAACGTTTGTTAGAACGGTTTTTTGACTCATCGGAAATTCTCCAGGACAAAGTTTTGGAAAGTAAACTTTTGATTCGCGCCTAACGATATACGGACCGAAAGTTTGGAAAAGAAGAAAAGAATTCGAAACGTCCAAATAATTTCACCGAATTTCTTGGCAGCGTTGTTCTACTCGATTTCATCGAATCCGGATAAATTTATGACTCATTTGGTTCTAGATTCATATTCGTTCTTGAACCGTTCGTTCCGCACGCTAGACTTTTATCGAAGGAGAGTAAAAATTTCGATGCAGGTCCGAGATTCTACGCTACAAAGTTTTTGTGTAATTTTCCGATTCTTATTTGATAAACGATATGAATGAGCTCCAAATTTTACTAGCGAATGCTTTTCAAAGGAAGAAATGAAACGAACGATTACTTCACGCGATGGTGTCGGGATCACAGCCTCGGTCAGGCAGAAATTCGAATTATACCTTTCACGGGTCGTAACGGAGTTGCCGACTCTTGTTTACGTTAAAAAAGGAACAAAAACGATGCAGCGAGAAGGCGTCGAGTACGTAGTAAGAGCCGGCGAAGCCGTTGCCATTGCCGGTGGTTGGTCTTTTGACGTGGTCAATGCTCCGGAGGAAGGAGAATTCGAAGCTTCTTGGCTGGCGTTTCATCCGGATATAATCAGGCAATTCGGTGAAACGCAATATTCTTCCACGCCGATTGAAATAGCGTTTACGATGAGTTCCCTAAAATCGGGATTTCTAGAGGCTTTCGAACTCGCGATCGAATCCATAACGACCAGTCGAAGTATTCCTACAAGCGTTGCCGCTCATAGAGTCACTGAACTCTTGCTTTGGTTGAGCGAATATGGAAAACGATTTCAAATTTCTTCGCACGCCAAATTAACGCACAGAGTAAGATCGGTGCTTAATTCCGCCCCGGCAAACGATTGGTCGGCCTCGGATATCGCGAGTCAAATGGCGATCAGCGAAGCGACGTTGAGAAGGAAGCTAGCTTTAGAGAGCGTATCTTTTTCCGAATTGTTAATAGACGTGCGAATGTCCCACGCTTTGTCGTTATTACAGTCGACGGATTTATCGATAGGAGAGATCGCCAAGGAAGTCGGATACGAATCCGCGTCTCGCTTTGCGGTTCGATTTAGGGACAGGTTCGGTCATTCTCCCGCGGATTTTCGGAGAAATAAGGGGCAAAATGAGCGGATCGGCACAACCTTTGATCGGGTTTGAAAGCTCCTGCGGTTTTTGAAGAAAATTGGAATGCCAGGTTTTACTCTAACTCTACTCTTTGAATCGCGTTAAGAACTGGGAGGTTTTTATCATGCGATTCGATAGTAAGGTGGTAGCTCTACTTTTTGCGCTTTCCACGAGTTCGGTGTTTGCCGCCGATTTGAAAGTTAGTAGTAGTTCCATTAAAGAAGGCGGAGTCTTAACAAATACTCAAGTTTTCAACGGATTCGGTTGCTCCGGAGACAACGTTTCGCCGGATCTTCATTGGACCGGTGCGCCTAAGGATACCAAATTTTTTGCGGTAACCGTTTATGATCCGGATGCGCCTACCGGAAGCGGTTGGTGGCATTGGGTGGTATTCAATATTCCTGCCGACGTCACGAGTCTAGATTCCAAGGCGGGAAATGAAAAAGGAACTTTACCGAAAGGTGCAATCCAAAGTCGTACCGATTTCGGAAAACCGGGATACGGCGGTCCCTGTCCTCCTGCCGGAGATAAACCTCACAAATATATTTTCAGAGTAATCGCTTTGAAAGATAAGATTCCGCTGGACCAAGACGCTTCGGGTGCCCTAGTGGGATTCTATATCAATTCGATGAAGTTAGCCGATGGGAAACTAACGGCTAAGTACGGAAGAAAATAAGGTAATTTTGAACTTGCATCGGGAGCCTTGTTCCAGACTTCCGATGCGATATTCTTTTAAAAATCGATTTGCCTCAATTTTCACTCGGAGAACTTTTCGTAAGGTAAAAGAATTTTTGGGGAAGAGCGTCGTTGATTACTCCTAGGGTTTTCGGACCCGAGATCGTATCCGCAAAACTAAGTAGCTCTTCGTCACTTCTATAGATCAGGCTCCAATCCATCACTTCCATGATTCCGATTTCATCCGAGTCGGCCGAAAAATTCCCCAAGAAAATTTCTCCGGTCGGATTCAAGAGAGAGTATAAGTGGGAACAGATTTTTTGAGCGGTTCTAGTTTTAATATAATCGAATAATCCTGCCGAATAAATCAAATCCACTTCCGAGTTGGAAACGTATTTTCTAGGATTCGCGGCGAATCTCGAGATTTCCACGTTTAAACAATGGAAGTCCAGTTGCTTCTTGCTTCTGAGTAGAGCGATTCTGATGCCATGCTTCGCTTCGGTGATCGCCCTCGGGTCCTGATCGAGCAGATAAATGCTAAGCTTGTCTAGTAGGGACTGATCCGCGTTTCGAACGAGAGTTACCACTTCCCGGGCAGGGCCGCAGGCCACCGATAGAACGAAAATTCTTCCTTCGGTTTTCTTTAACCTGTCAAGAATCGTCCTGTAAAAGAAATTTTGTCTATGAAAGACCGCTTGCGCCGATTTGAGATTTAAAGTGCACCTGTGTAAGCTTTTCCCCAATAAGTTCGTACCCTCGCTGGTATTTCTATAGATTGCGTCCATCATCTCAAAGTCTCCCGCATAACCGAGCGGTTTAAGCGTAGCTCGTTTAACGAAAGGATCTAAAAATAAAAAGTCTTTTAGCTCCTGACGAATATATTGGAAATTATATTGGATCTCGTTTGGAGGGAGCTCATGGTACAATTCGTTCGACTTTACCTTTAGGAATTCGTAAATCGGAGTCAATAGCGTATAAGTGGCTTTATAGATCTCTTCCTTTAAGTTATATCCGACCGCATACTCATATTCGTTTAGGCTGGATTCCATTTGGGTCAGAAGCGGCAATATGGACTGAATTTTTTCCTTTGCTTGGAATACGATGGAAAGTGATCCGTTATGCGGAGTTTTAGGTTCGTTCGATTCCACCTTATTTTTGATTCCTAAAAGGGAATCATGAACGGAGCGGAATAATTCCAGATGGATGGGTTCGTCAAACTGTACTCCGTATTCCCATCCGGTATCCGTACGTTTTTCCCATCGAATCACTCCGCTTAGTTTTCTGCTATACTGCAAGAGGTCGGTGTAGATGCTCATTTCGAGGGTGGAGCCGATTCTCTCTTCTCCGGGCAGGGATTCCGGGTTATAGATTCGAGTCCCGTGTTTGGATATATCTTTCAGAAACGATTCGATCGTACATTCGCTTCCGTTTAAGGAATGTATTTTGTACTGACAACGATAAGCCGGGATGAAGACCTCTTCTTTAGGGAGTTGCTTTTCGATCGCTTCCGCTATTTGGTTAGACGACGTTTTTTCCATTGTGGGTTTTTAGCCTTCCTAAAAGATTCAGCGCGATAGCATTCTCCGGTTCGTGAGAAAAGACGTCTCTTAATAAAAGTTCCGATCGCTTCGTATCTCCGGTTCTTCTATAAGAATCCGATAATACTATCAGATTGTTGACGTGACTCGGGTTTCGATATCTGAATCGCTCCCCGTATTCGATGGAGTCTTTGTAATTTTTGATCTTATTCAGATTTTTTGCGAGAAAATAAAGGTAGTTCGATTCGATCGGTGAGATTCGGACGATTTCTTTGGCGGCTTGAATCGCTTTGGAAAGATCTCCGTCCTTTAGATTGGCGGAGACGATATGCTTCAGGGAATCCAGAGTTTTTTCGGACGGATGGTCTAGATGGGGCGATGAAAAACTTTCCGAGGATTTACCGTTTCCATTTTGAGCATCGATGCCGATTCGAGAATACTTAGGTTGATACGTTATTTTTAATAGAGATAGATCGTCGATGATATCCCCGGAGTTTTGCAATTCCGAAACGATTCCGTTTATTTCTCCTTTTCCCTTTTCGACTTTATCTAAAAAGAAATTTTCGTCTTCCACCATCGTCTTGGAATTGATTCCCGGATCAAATACCATCAAATCTTCTCTACCGTCCGAACCTAGGATAATCGAATCACCCGGTTCCATTTGGAATAGGCTGACGAATAGTTTACTCTTCAGCTCTAACATTCCGACTTTTCTAAAATACATCTGGGAATCCAAGAAGATCGCTTTTCCATCCCTATATAGAACAGGGAAGGGGTGCTCGGCATTGATATAATATACCAAACCTAACTCTTCGTCCGCAAGGCCGATGACCATCGAGATCATCATCGCTCCGTCAAAGCTTTCGAAGGTCTTTTGAAGCTCGATCACGGCGTTCTTAAGCCATCTTTCCGGATATTGATTCTGCAGGACCTCCATCATTTTGGTTCTTTGAACCATGGCGTGGAAAACGGCGCCGAATACGATCGCACCGCCCGCTCCTTGTAGCGATTTTCCCATCGCGTCGGCATTCACAAAGACAACGTAGGTTTTTCCCTTTAAAGTAATGACGTTGGAAACGCAGATATCTCCCCCTATCTCTTGCTTCCATGTCTTAAAGACGAATTTCTTCTTTTGACTGGTGTAAAATTCTATATGAATCGATTCGCTTTTGGCTAGGTTTAAGCTCAAGGGCTGCAAGACTAGGGAAGTTAAAAAATAATCGCCGTCTTGCTGGGATTTTAGATTGCTGATTAAATCCATTTTCTCGAATTCGGATTTGGTTAACGTGAATTTAAAGTGGGCGATCGTAACCGAGATGATGATCGTCCCCAGCATGAAATATAGATTATTAATGATCGAAATGACCTGGTATTCCTTATCAAAAATCAGGTTCAATATCACGTATTGAACCACGATGATCATACTGTTTAAGCTTCCCTTCAAAGCGTTCCAGGGTAAGAACAGATTTACGGCGATCAAAACTAGGTTTAATCCTGCGTAGTAGGAAGATTCAAAGCCCCCGAGCCGCGTCGTCATAAGAGAGATGATTCCACCGACTACGAACGTAAACACATAGGCATGAATCGCGTTCCAGGGATTCGGATCGGAATATTTCAGAATAATGAATTGGATGAGAACGATGATGCTTGCTACGGCTCTTAGAGTCAGAAAATAAGTTAAGTTCTGATCCAGGTATTCTCTAGGGATGATGAAGTAATCCAAACCGCCAAAGATAGGAACAAGGGTAAAGCCGAGAACGCAAACGATCTGAATCCATTTCTTCTCCAGAGTCCAAACAAATTTCTGGAAACTTTGTTCCTGTGAGAGCATCGGTTCAATCCTTCGGAGAAAGTAAGTTTTGAGTCGGATCTGTCTTTTATTGTCGAGAACAGGACTAACGTTTTGAAAGCGCTCCTTAGGAAGTGTTTCAAAATTTCCGCTATTCTAATCAAGGATATACAATCGTCAATAAATAATTAATGAATGGAAAACAATGTTTTTATTTAAAACGTATGTGTTGATTAGGTGGAGAAAGGTTGATTCAAAAAATTAAAAATGATCGATGAAGGAGCGCCGCACAATGATCATACATTGATTCGAAACCGAACCTACGAAAATATTTCAGGAAATCTAATTTAATCCTGTTCGACGCGAATTTGTAATCTATCAAATTAGTGCGCCGCCCAAGACGGAAGAACCGAAATAAAAGACAAACCGTGAAAGGAATATTTTGTTACTGCGTTCGACACGAGTTAACGGAATCGCAGATCAGTTCCTGCGAAACGGATCGGGAAAATCCCTTGCTTTCCTATCCTTTAAATCGAATCTGTTCGTATGAAATTCTTATCTTTGTTATGCGCAGTGCTCTTTTTATCCTGTTCGGTTACTTCCCATACCGCGTTACAGGTAACGAGAGGAAAACCCGGAACGCTCCAGACCGATACTGTCGGAGAAAAAGGGCCGATCGTATTTCAAAAAGTTCTAGCGGCGGACTGGATGGCGGAAAGATCCGGTTTAATTAACCTAAAAGACCCGAAGGCTAAGGAAGCTAAGCTCGAGTCCGGAAAGGAGCCGATTCAGATTTATTTTTACGTGATCGATCATCCTAAGTTCGGTCGGTATACCATCGATACGGGGATTGCGGATATTTTTCGGAAAGATCCTAAGGAATGGCCGATTTCCTTTCTCATTGCATACGCTATGAATACTAGCGATTTAAAGGTTCATGTGACTGTGGACGAATGGTTAAAAAAGGAGTCCAAGCCCGTCAATGGGATTCTGCTAACCCATCTTCATTTAGACCATATTTTAGGAACCCGCGATTTCCCCGCAGGAACTCCTATCTATACGGGCAAACAGGAATCTACAAAGCGGAATTTCCTGAATTTATTCGTGCAAGGAACTACTGATAAAATTCTGGGACCGTCGCCAGCTCTAGAAGAATTGACTTTTTCGGAATCGGAAGGGAATTCCGCTAGAGTTCTGGATTTCTTCGGGGATCAGTCGCTGTATGTTCTTCAGGTCCCGGGTCATACGACCGGAAGCCTCGCGTTTTTGGTACGGAGCACGACCGGACTCCATCTCATGACCGGAGATACTTGTCACACTCGATGGGGATGGGAACATTCGGTTACACCGGGGGACTTTACCGCCGACCAAGAGAGAAACCGGGAAAGCCTGGATTTTCTAAAGGAAATTGCGGTAAAATTTCCGAAGGTGCATGTGCATCCCGGGCATCAATCCTTGAATACCGATTCTGATATTAAAAAATAGTGATATTTCCTTTAAAAAGAGTCTTGGGATATTCGTTTGCGGAGATTCTTTTTATCGGAGTTTATTTTACCGTATTCGAAACCGACCGGAATTGCCGAATTATCAACCCGGAATGAGGATCGTAAAGGGATTATGATACCGTGTTCCTCATCGCGGCTAGACCTTCTAGGACCTTAATTTTCGGATTATATCCTAAATCTTTTTGAGCCTTATCGATTTTAATCGTACATTCTTTCGCCATAATATCCGTCGCAAAACGCAGTAAAGGCGGTTCACTCTTGATTCCGAATAGATTCCAAATCCCTTCCACGATAAATGCGAGACTTCTCGCTAAGAACGAGGGGACGGAGCCCTTCGGCAAATCGATTCCCTGAGTCTTCATCATCGCGGTAAGGAAGGAGCGAAATGTTTGGTCTTCGTTATCCGTTATAAAATATGCTTCCCCTCCGTTTCCTCGAGTTAAGGCGAGTTCCGTAGCATCTACTAAATTCTGAATATACGTAGTGGAGGTTTTCGCCTTTCCTCCGTCGATCCAAAGAAACTTTCCTTCGGAAACCATTTTTTTTAAGACCGGTAAAACGGATGTATCGCCCGGCCCCCAAACGAGTCTAGGTCTTAACACCAAGGTTTTGAATTCTTTGGCGTTCGCCGCTAAGACTCTTCGTTCGGCCTCCGCTTTTGTTTCGCTATAGAGATAGGGAGTTACTTTCGGATATGGGTAGGTTTCATCGATTTGAATCATATCTTGGCCGTGGAACAGGGCCGCCTCCGTTCCCATATGGATGAAACGTTTTACTCCTACGGCCCTTGCCGCGTCCAGGAGCTGGCTGGTTCCATCCACATTCGCTTCCCAAAAGTCCTTTCGATTTCCCCAAGGACCGACGAAGGCAGCGCAATGAATGACTATGTCGATTCCCCGCAAGGCCTCGGTCGGAATCGCTCCCAGGTTTCCTCGAAAGACCTCTATTCCCGCCTTTTTTAAGATTGCATCGCTCTCTGCGGACCTCGAAAGCGCGAGGATGGAATGGTTTTCTTTTAGTCGTTTTGCGATCGCTCCTCCGACGAAACCGGACGCTCCGGTAATCAATAGTCTCATAGTCTCTCCGTAATATTCATCTTGTCGAATCTTCCGATTTTTACCATTTAGGTTCGGAAATAAAAAAACCGCTTCGGTTCTTGTTCGAACGAATCCTACCGGATTTTTCGGATCTTGTCATCCTGAATCAGGATTTCGGACTGTGGAGGCGGGAAATTTATTCAAGCATAGTAATTGCTCGGAGAATGGATCATGGAATTCTATTATACTATGAATAGAATTCTAGGATTTTCCGTTTTGTTCCGTGCAAGCCTCGCCTGGCTGCTTGCCTTAGGACAAATATTTAAGAACGGAAAAACGTCTATTCATTCCGCTTTTAAACGTTTCACCGGGATGTCGCCGATAGAATACAGGGATTCCCGTTTGAAACGGTAGGATATTTTTTGGATTCGAATCAAGAAGAGAACGGTCTAGGAACGATCGGTATTCAACCAATGCGAGATTTTGCCTATCGCTTCATCCCATTTCTTTTCTTCGGTAAAAAGTCCGGATGAAAGTTGAACGATTTCCATTTCGCTTTTTTGTTTTTTGGGCTCTATAAAGAGTTGTTTGCTTTTTTCTATCCTGGAAAAGTCAAACCCTCCAAAGATTAAAAGCATAGGTATGTCGAGCTCGGATATCTTATTTTTCTCGCCGAATCCGTTCATATCGCCGGAAATCGAAACGATTCCATCCAGTTTCAAACGATTTTCGAGGGCCGCCTTTAAAACGTAAGCCGCCGCATCGTAGGAAACGCAACAAAATAGTTTTAAATTTTTTGTCTTATTATACCCGCGGATCCAGTTTGTGACCGTCAATAATCGATCCTTCAAAAGATTCGTATCCACTTGGTTTAGCGGGATCGATCTTTCTTGGCGGGTCAGGAGACTGTCCAAGGATAAGGTCGCGATACTGTCCGAATGTAATTTATCCCGAAGCCTATGAAAATGCATTCCGGAGCGTGTTCCTAACTTTTCCGCCGCGCCTTCTACGAACAGGGTTAGTTTCGTCGCTCCATCGGGAATGTCGAGATTGGCATCCAAGCTCACAAGATGCACGGGAATTGACAGAGTTGTCGATTCGATTTTTGGTTTAGTCATCGTTACGGACAATCGACCCATCGTGATATTTAATATTACGTCTCCATTAACTTTAATAGGGCTTCTTCGTTCCTAATGGAGATCATATTCTTATCGATTTCTATCCAACCTTTTCCTTTTAGATCGGTTAATGCCCGCACTAACGTTTCCGTTTTGGATCCGATCATGGTTGCCATCACTTCACGGCTGAATTTTACGTTAATTTCGGATCCGTATTTTTCCTTCAGCGATAAGAGGAATTCCGCGAGTTTAGAATGGACTTGTCTGGTTCCCATGGAATAGATTCGATTTTCCGCGGCACGACATTCGGTCGCGATGTACTTGGTGATCGCGGTCTGGAAGGCGAGGTCTTGGCTAAAGGCTTTTTTCATTTCTTCCTTATCGATATATACCGAGACGGTATCTTCCAGGCATTCCGCGGTTTTGTTGTAGTAGTCTTCCGAAATTGCGTCTCTGAGTCCTACCCAACTTTCCGGAGAGTAGATTTTGAGAGTCTGTTGCCTTTGACCGTTGGGCGAATCCTTAAAGGTCCTGACGGTACCTTGGAGAATCAGGTAAAATCCGGTGGTGGGTTTACCCTCGTTGAAGAGGATACTTTTTTTCGGGAATTTAAAGGTACGTTTTCCAAAACGAGGATGCAGAAAGGATTCGTATAAATCCTTTGAGCAAGCAGGAAACGTCGACCAGATGGCCGAGAATGGACTTCTTTCTTCCGTGACTTGGTATGCCAGATCCGATGCCATAGTAAATACCTCGATCTAATTCTTACGGATAGGTATTTAACCCGGATTCGAGCGATAGTCAATGGGGTGGGTGCCATTCGCCGGAACGGACGGGTTTTCGGCGAAACTACAGGGCGAAACGTCTACAAAAGCTCCTTAATTTTGGAGATATATTTTCGCCCGACCGGAAGTTGAGTTTCGTCCTCATCTTTCAGAAAAACGGTGTAATTTCCGGCATTGTCACTTTGCAGCCTGACTAGATATTCCAGGTGAATGATGTATTGTTTGAAGATTCTTAGAAATTTATTAGGAGGAAGTTTGGCCTCCAAGTTTTTGAGGGACTTGTAGGTTACATATTCTTTTTCGTCGGTATGAATAACGCTGAAATTATCTCTGGAGGAAATGTACGCGATATCCTTGTACGGGATTAAGAAATAATTTTCCTTTTCAAGAATAAACAACCCATGTTCGTTAAAGGTGTTGCTCCCCAATTTTCCTTCCCGGCTGATGTATTCCAAGGCTCGATCCACCGCTTTATTGAACCGATCCCTGGAAAACGGTTTTAACAAATAATCCAAGGCGCCGAATTCAAACGCTTCGATTGCCTTATCTCTTAAAGAAGTTATGAATATGATGTAAGGAGTTTTTTCCAGTTTTTCCAGGACTTCCAGACCGGAGAGCTTGGGTAGATTGATGTCCAAAAAGACCAGATCGAACTCGCCGGATTGCAGACTTTCTAACGCTTCCTCCCCGTCTTTTGCGATGCCGGATAGCTTTAATTCCGAACGACCGAGGCAGTAGCTGACGAGCAAATCGCGGGTCGGAGCCTCGTCTTCCACGATTAAGATTTTTAACTCTTTTGTACCGGTTTCCATCTTATCCTATTATGCAATAGTCAGTTTTTCGGCTTATCGAACGCGACCGTAACTATGGCCCCGCCTTCCGGATGATTATCGATTTTCAACTCCGATCCGAAAAGGAAATATTTTAATCTTTCCGCTATATTTCCCAGGGTTCTGGAATGATTTACGTTGGACTTAATTCCTTCGCCGTTATCTCGGATCGTTATCGTAGTTCTTTCCCCAACGATTCGGGCGTGAACCCAAATTTTACCTCTTCCGTTTCTATCCCGGATACCGTGGATATAGGAATTTTCCACCAAGGGTTGCAGAATTAAGGGCGGGAGGACACTTTTTCGAAAATCGCCTTCTTTGGAGATTTCCACGTCCATAAAATCCTGGAAACGCAATTTCAACAGATTAATGTAATTTTCCATAAATTGCCATTCTATATCGAATGGAACCAATTGCTTACTAGCGTTATCGATTAAGAAACGATAGTTTTCGGCCAACATTAAAATAGCGGAGTCTGCCAGCGCCGAGTTCGTTTCCAGATAAGAATGAATGATGCTGAGCGTATTGAATAGAAAGTGAGGGCTCATACGGTCTTGGAATGTCTTGAGGCTGTGCTCGGCCAGACGCGCCTTTTCTTCCGCCTCTTTCCGTTCCGTGATTTCGTTTCGTATTACTAGATATTGAAACGGTTTTCCTTTATCGTCGAAGATGGGGGAAATCGTCGTATCGACCCAATAGAAGCGTCCGTCTTTAGCCTTATTGCGTATTTCCCCCCTCCAGATTTTTCCCTGAGAGATGGTATGCCAAAGGTGTCGGAAAAATTCCGCATCGTGATAGCCCGAGTTGATGATTCGGTGATTTTGTCCTAAAAGCTCGTCTTTGGAATATCCGCTAATCTTGCAAAAATTGTCGTTGGAATAAATAATCGTCCCCCGTTTGTCGGTGATTGCGACGATGGATACCGCGTTGAGAGCGGTCTGAAAATCCGAAAGGATCTTTACGGATTTTTGGAGATTTCGTTCCACGTCCACCCGTTGAGTGACGTCGATCCCGATCGTCCAATTGGTTTCCTTTGAATCGGAAAGTTGCGCGGGAACTCTCGACCAGGAAACCGTTTTCGTTTCGTTCGTTTTGGTTTTTAGCTCGATCTCCCAATTTTCAAAATGGTTGTCGGATCTTAATAAGATGTCCGTAACGGATCGGCGGTATTCTTGATTCGGTAATAGAAGGGAAAAAAAATGCTCGGTATCTTCCGTAACTTCCGTATACGAATAGCCGGTTATTTTCTCCAATTCCCGGTTCCAGAAAACGATTCTGGAAGATTCGTCTACAGCCATGATCAGGACGGGAATGTTTTCTAAAACGTTCGGGACTCCCGAACCGTTTTGGAATATTCGGTCATAGAAATTCGCATCAGTCATAATTGATTCCTAAATTTAGGATTCGAGGTACGGGCTCGCGACGCCCTGCCTCGACCGCGGGTTCCTTGGTCCCTCGGCTTGATTTAGATAGACCGCTTTTTGAAAGTGTAAATAGGCGAGGCGGCCGAAGTCGATTTCGTAATATTCGGTTTTAAAGTTTTCCCCCACTCTCATTTTCTTTTCCAAGGAATTAGGCGCTCTGCTAAATTTCAGTTTTGCTCTTTGAATTTATCAACGAGTAGACAATTGTCAATTGCATATTTACTTATTTTACTTTGCGTTTGACCTTTTTTTTGAATTTATATTCCGTATATCGATCGAAAGGTCGACGAATCGTTAATCGAATAAAAATTCATTAATAGAATATTTTGGAAATAAAAAATTTTATACGAGATTCGGATATAAAATTACGAATTATTAATATACTTCGTTTGATCGGGATTTTTTTGGCAAAATTTTAAACGGGGAATTCCTCTAAAAGGTCATGAATGAATAAGTTACTAGTTTTTCTTCGATTTCTTTACTCATCCAGAAAGGGGAAGGTCGCCATCGTCATTGTAGGATCGGGTCTTTTTTTTCTAGGAGTTTTTCTAATCGCTAAGATCGGTTTCGGTAAACGATCGATGTCTCCTAGGAACGGTCCGATTGTGGAACTCGTCTATGCTTTGGGAACGGTTAAATCCGATCGAATTTATCACATGAAGTTCGGTATCGCCTCCGAGGTCAAAAAGCTATTCGTGAAAGAGGGGGATATCTTAAAAGCCGGAACCGAATTGTTGGTTTCCGATTCGGGCGCAGTCTTCCGGGCTCCGTTTGACGGAACGGTGACGACCTTGTCCTATCAGGAAGCCGAGGTGGTCATGCCGGGAATTTCCGTCTTAACCATGATGGATCTCAAGAAGATTTACGTGCTCTTGTCCTTAGATCAGGATTCTATGTTGCGTCTACGCGTCGGTCAGCCTGCCGAATTAAGTTTTGAAACTCTGCGAGGAATGAAATTGCACGGGAAAGTGACGAAAGTTTACCCTTCCGACGGACAATTCTTTGTCAGAATCGAAGTGGATTCCATGCCCGCAGGAGTTCTTCCGGAAATGACCGCAGATGTGGCCGTGGAAGTGGATCGAAAAACGAACGCATTACTAATTCCGATCACCTCCATCGAGAAAGGCAGGATTCAGATAAAACGAGACGGCAAAAAGTTTTGGATCCCCGCCAAGGTCGGAGCCGTAGACGGAGAGTGGTGCGAAGTATTGGAGAATTCGATTCTTCCGACTGATACCGTATACATTCAAGAAGGGAGATGAAAGAATTATGCTATTCTTAGCCATTCGACAACTATTGAGTCGACCCCAGCAAACGGTTTTGACCTTTCTGGGTATTTTATTGGGAACGGCGGCTTATTGTTCTTTTTCGGGAATCATGATCGGGTTTCAGGAGTATATCACGGATCAATTAGTGAATAATGATGCGCAGATTCGAATTTCTCCTAGGGACGACGTTCTCAAAGTGGAAACCTTTCGGGGAGTTTTTTTTCCGGAGTCGGTCGCCGTCCGCTGGATAAAACCGCCTTCGGGTAAAACAGATTCGAACCAATTAACGAACGCTAACGGTTGGTTTTTGAAACTGGACGAGGACGATCGTGTCGAAGCATACGCGCCTCAGTTAAATCAACAGCTGATTTTTAAATTCGGCAAACAAACACTTCCCGGAAAACTTCAAGGAGTCGATCCTGTACGACAAATGAAGGTTACCACGATCGGTAATTACGTCGAGCAAGGGAACTTCAGGGACTTGGATCGAGGTGGAGACATGATTTTCGTCGGCTCCGGATTGTTGGAGAAGCTGGGCGCAAGTTTGGGGGATACCGTACAAGTCGTAACCGCCCAAGGGAATGTAGCGCATGTAAAAGTCGGCGGAGTAATTCGCGTGGGAAATAAGATGATCGATGATACGGCAGTCTACGCATCTCTTCGGACAGTCCAAAGGATTACCCAGGCAAACGGAGTAGTTTCCGAGATCGCCATCCGGCTGAAGGAGTTATCTCAAGCAGCGGATGTTGCGACAGAATGGTCTTTCTTCACTAGGGATAAAGTCCAAAGCTGGGACCAGGCTTACGAAAATATTCTGGCCGTATTCAATACCCAGAATATAGTCCGCAACACCACCACATTCACGATTATGCTCGTCGTTGCATTCGGAATATATAATATTCTAAATATGGTGGTGAATCAGAAAAAGAGGGAGATAGCGATCCTCCGCTCCATCGGATTCGACGAAAAGGATACGATAGTGCTGTTCGTAATCCAAGGATTACTGCTGGGTTTTTTAGGTGCCATTAGCGGATTACTGGTAGGTGCGATGGCCTGTTACTATCTAGACGGCTATCCTATCGGAGGCGCTGCGAGTTCAAAAGGTGCGATGATGTCTAGCGTTATGCGAATTTCCTGGAATCCTCTTATTTATATCAAAGCATTCTCTATCGCTCAGATTTCCGCCGCAGTGGCGGCTTATATTCCCGCAAGATCGGCTTCTAAACTTTCTCCGGTGGAAATCATCCGAGGTAGCACATAATGAATAATAATAACGATATTTCGATACTTTGTACGGATTTAAGTAAAAGTTTCGGAGAACCGCCGATCGAAGTCGTAAGCAATATTGATTTCGATCTGAAAAAAGGGGAATTCGTCTCTCTCACCGGAAGGTCCGGCTCGGGTAAATCGACATTACTGTATATGTTGAGCGGGTTGGATCAGCCGAGTAAAGGAAAAGTCTTTTTGGACGGAATCGATCTTTTCGGAATGGGAAGCGTCGAGTCCCATCGGTTTAGAAATCGGAATATCGGTTTCGTATTTCAATTTCATTATCTTTTACCGGAATTAACAGCTATCGAGAACGTTTTGATGCCGGCCAGAAAAACGGATCAACACGGTAAGAAGAAGGAATACGCTAGACAATTATTTCGAGAATTCGAATTGGAATCCTGCAGGGATAAATTTCCCGCCCAAATGTCCGGCGGGGAACAACAACGAACCGCGATCGCCAGATCATTGATAATGAATCCGAGCTTTCTTTTTGCGGACGAACCGACGGGAAATTTAGATACGATTAACGGCGATAAGGCGATGGAAATTTTCAGAAGGATTAATCGGGAGAATAAAACGACTATTCTCTTCGTAACCCACGATCCAGATTACGCGGCACTCGCCGATAGACAGATCCATTTAGTGGACGGTAAAGTGGATTCGGACAAACTACAAAATCACGTATCGGTGTGAGAGCCGGTCGGATGGAAACTCGAATATCAAAAAGGGAAAAGAGAATGAAAAAAGAAGCCGTAATTGTCCTTACATGGATCGGAGTATTTTCGATTTTATCCTGCCAAGGCTCGGTACGCAGCGGGGCGAAGGAATTCGATTCCCCCACGAAAAAATTCGCCGCCCTAGTCGGTAACACCGCGAAGACGTATTTTAGATCGGCTCGGGAAAAAAAAGCCAAATGGAAGGTCGGCGTATACGCTGTCGAAGGAATTCCCAACTTCGACGAATCTCTGGACGATTCCCTTTTGGATCGACAATTGAAATTGATCTACGTAGATAAGCCGGAATTGCGGGCCTTGGATAAGAAAATAAGTCTGTTGGACGGAGGAAACCTCCAAGCGGCTCCGATTTCCCAGCCGCCAGAAATATTACTATCCTCTAATTTAGGAGAAAATTATTCGGATAAAGTGGCCGAGGTGAGTACTAAATCGGCAAAATCCAACGGATTGCCTCTCGAGTTTTCCACGGAGGATTCCAATGAAGGTGAGCTTCAAATATTGATCTTCCTTCAAAATGATCCGCCCGTCTTCACTAAGGCCGGAATAGAACCGGATTCCAAAGAAGGGCATCGGAGATTGGACGCTTCCATTCGCGTCAGTATGTCCGTCCATGATAAAGAGAAAGGTCCCGGAATCGAATCCTTTCGCTGTCAAAAACGATTTTTAGCTAAGTATCCGAGCGATTGGTTTATTATAGATTGGTATTTTTCTCCGGGAAAAACTTCTTTCGTTGAAAGTCTGGTGGAGAAAGGAATTCCGATCAGGGAAAACGTTTCGAAACCTAGCTCGGAAGTATTTTCCGTAAAACGTGCGCTGGACGAATGTTGGAAGGAATTAGCGAAAGAAATTCGCTGATCGGATTTTTTATCGGAGTTCGGATCGTACGTCGTTCGATTGCATACCATCCGAACCCGATCGATCCGAGAAAGATATTACAATCTCCAGTGCGAAGGGCGGCCGAGATTATGATATCGACTTCCCGGAACGAAGAATGGGTTATGGCCGGAACTGCGAGATCCTTGATTATAGGAATTCATGGTTTGGTTCCCATAATAATTTCCATACCGATACGGATAATAGGATCGATTACAGGAATATCTAACGTTTCCGCTACAGTTATTCGTGCTTTGACCGTATGCTCCGTCGTACTGGTTCGGAAAAGTGGCGCATTCGCTTAGGAAAAGAAGCGCTAATCCGATTCCAGTCAGTCGGATTAAAGTCGTAACTAAGGAGAGTTTCATGGGATTGCCTCCTGACTCTGATCGGTAAGACCATCCCATTCGTAATTTTATTTCCTAAATTACGAAAAGTTTTCGCTATCCGAATAGAGAATCGCTTTTCTGAATCTCCTGCAGGGCGGAATAGACTTCCGAAGCCTTATAAGGCTTGTCTAAAAAAGCCTTGATTCCTTTCATTCGTAAAATTTCTTTTTTGTCTTTTTCAAGGTTTCCTGAAGTGACGATAATATTCACTTTCGGATTAAATTGGAAGAGCAGATCGATTAACGTTTCTCCCCCCATTCCCGGCATACCTAAATCCGTGATGATTACGTCGAATTTTTCGGGGGCTTCCTTATAAAAAGCGAGAGCTCCTTCTCCGGTTTTTCGACTCCAAACATTCGAGCCGGAGAGCGTTATTATTTCCTGAAGAACTTCCAGGACCAGTTCTTCGTCGTCTACTATTAGGACATTAAGATTTATCTTTTTTGAATGATCTTCGTCTTTTCGGATCGCGTTAACGGTCGTTCTAATAGCGGGAAAAAAGAGGGAAAATTTCGTTCCTTTTTCCGGCTCCGATTCCAGGTCGATAAATCCCGAATGTTCCGTTATGATCCCTCTTACGATCGATAGTCCGAGCCCTGTCCCGTTGTTTCCCTTCGTCGTAAAAAAAGGTTCGAAAATTCTTTCCTTATTTTCCGCGGTCATACCGACTCCGGTGTCGGTAATATCGACTTCGATATAAGTATCCGCATTCGCTTCCGGAAATTTGGATCGGAGCATTTTCCCGTCTATGATTCCACCTCCCACGTAAACGCTTCCTCCGTTTGGCATCGCATCCTTTGCATTCAGTACGAGATTGAGAACCGCCTGATGCAAATGGCCGGAGTCGCCCAAAATGATTCCGTTGAGAGAATGGAAATCGGTTTCAAGGCGAATATTTTTCGGGAGGGAAAACCGCATCATATCCGTGACTTCTTTTAACAAAGGAGCGATTGAAATGGGTTTCATTTCAGTCGAACCCGGGCTCGCGAATAATAGAAGTTGTTTCGTAATCGCTTTTCCGCGCTCGGAAGCGTCTATAATTCGATTGACGTGTTTCTTGAGAGAAGGCTCCGATTTACAAATCTGTCGAATTACCTCCGCCGTTCCGAGAATCATCGTGAGCAAGTTGTTGAAATCGTGGGCGATTCCCCCCGCCAGCAAGCCGATACTTTCCATTTTCTGCGCTTGCCTAAGGGCGCGTTCTGCAGCCGTTCGCTCGGAAATGTCCCTAACGATTCCCTGCAAATGTCCGGAATCCAGGTAACGTGCACTGATTTCGACGGAAATTAATTTCTTATCCTTTCTGATCAGTTTACGTTCCAATATCATCGATTTGCGATCCTGAAGATTGAATCCTCTTAAAGGCGTGGCCGCGAGATCCTCCGGTTGGATGAGATCTTTTATATTCAGCGTCAGTAATTCTTCTCTAGTATAACCGAGCATTTTACTCCCGCTCGGATTGATTTCCAGAAGCTTGCCGTCGGTGTTAGCGACAAAAATTCCGTCGGACGCATTTTCGACCAGGTCCCTATACTTGCTTTCACTCTTGGTTCTTCCTTCCTCGAACGTTTGATACTGTATAGCTAAGCGTACAATATAGGCGGCAAAGAAAATTAATCGCAAGTCTCGATCTTCGGGCTTACGAACTTTCTTATAGTAGATTGCGAAAGTACCTAAAACGTCTCCGTTGGGAGAATAGATGGGTTGAGACCAGCAAGCTCTCAATCCGTAATTAATCGCTAAGGATTTATAATCTTTCCATAATGGATCTGTGAGAATGTCCTCAACGACGACTAACTTACCTTTATAGGCGGAAGTCCCGCAGGAACCTGCCCTAGGGCCGATTTTAATTCCTTCCAAGGATCTTAGATAAACCTCCGGGAGGCTGGGCGAGATTCCGGTCTCGATCCGATCCCCTTTTTTGTTTAGTAGCATGATCGAGGTCCGCATTTCGGGCGAGAATTTTTCGATCGTCGTAAGTAATTTATTTACTAGGGAATGCAACGGCGTAGATCGAGGAAGTTCATCGAATAGAATTTGCAGTAGCTCTTCGGCTCTTTTTCTCTCTTGTGCTGCTCTTCTTAATTCGGAGCGACCGGAAGGTCCCGTTTTCTCCCGATGCAGATAGGACGATAGGGCCGTAGCCGATATAAATCCCAAAATCAGGAAAATAATCGCAAAGCAGGTGAGTTGCAAGGGTGATGAAATTCCGTTTTGGAATGAATACTTGGAATTATGCAGCAGAAAGAAAGAAATAACTAGTAAAAAAAAGTCGCTACTACTATTCTCGTACTGGATCGATTCATCAAGAATACAGTAACATAGACGCGGTGCCAACGCAATAGTGATCGTGAAAATTATTGATGAATGTTCGACCCTAGAACGGAATAGAAGGATTAGATCGCGCTATGCTTTCGGGGAAGAGGCCCTGAATCGAGACCGTGTACGGGTCTATGCGGATAATCGATCTGTCGACGAACATCGTGTTAAACGAATATTTCAGCCGATATTTGGAATATTTCCGCAAGCTTACGGGCTAAATTCTTTCCGATCGTCAATTTACCTTTTTCGATGGATGTCACGTATTCTACTTCTACGCCCCCTAATTTCTCCGCTAAATCTTTACGTGAATATCCGTGTATTTTTCGTAAAATGCGCACAACAATCCCCGGTTTCCAACTTGCCGTATCTCGGCTAAATCTAGTCGAATTGTTTTCTTCCCACTCGAGCAATTCTTCGTTTTCCATATTACTCTGCCCTCCCGATTCAGTATTATTTAACTCGCTTAGGTCCAAAGCGTATTACAGATTCGCTACATTCGGATATGAATTCTTAGCTTCCATTAACCGATTCGTTCCTGTTCCTTTATCGTTCGTTCCGGTATCGGAATTCGTATCAGAAAAACGTTGATTTCGCGATATGGACCGCGACTTGATTGAATGAAGGAACTCTTCGAAAGAATTCGCTCTCTTTTGCTCGGAACCTGAATCTGGAATTGGTGCAATAAAATGAATTTGTATATTCGAATCGGCGCGGTATTATCGTTTTTGTTGTTTCTATCGTGTAATAATAATACGAACAACTTGTATGGGACGGGAAAAAACAATCATAACAAGGATAATAATTGTAAGGCAGCTTCCGCGTTGTATCTTGCCTGCCTAAATGCGAACGGCGGAGCGGCCTATGCCGCGAATTGCAACACTCAATATCTCGTAGTTTTGGGAGCCTGTAGCGGAGGCTCCGGTTCAGGCGGTGGAGGAGGAGGCGGATACTAAGATCCGCTTTTTACTCGGCAGAGTTTTTGATTTCGACTCCCCATTCTTTGAGATTCTTAAGAACGAATTGCAAAAGAATTTCCTGATTTTTTCTAGAGTCGGTGGCTACGGAAAGAGGAGCGCCGAATTTCATGTGTATCATTCGATTCCTGACTAGACTGCCGATATCCTTGAGTAATTTCCCGTTTTCCCAAAAGTCCGTTTTGACGGCAAAGGGAACGATCGGAACTCCGGCCCTTGATGCCAGTTTTACCGCAATCGAGTTAAATTCACTCGGATCGAAAGTCCTAGTTCGAGTACTTTGCGGGAATACGACGATCGAAGTTCCTCCCTTGAGGATGGCGGTTCCTTCCTCCAATACTTTCACAAGATCCTCGCGCGGATTCGTCCGCCCGACCGCTATAGGATTTCGAGATCGCATGATCGGACCGAAAACCTTCCCGTTCACAAGACTTTCCTTAACAACGTAGGTTACGGGACGATGCGCCACTAAGAAGTAAGGAAAGACGAAAGTTTCCAAGACGCTCATATGATTTCCCGCAAAGACGACCGGGCCTTGAGGAGAGATGACGTGTTCGAGTCCTTCGATTTTAAACTTTCCTTCGCATCCTTCGATAACATCCAAGATTCGTCCGGAAGATTCCAACCAAACTTCGTCCGTGTATAGGTTTTTTAAGCAAAGTTTCCGGCTGGCAAAAATCTCCCTAAAGTATCCGATCAGAAAAGCGAGATCACTCCGTAGCAAGACCCGATCTAAAAGGGATCTTTTTCGATCAGAGGGAGTATCGTATTGGATAGTTACTCCCTCTCGAAGCCGGATCGGAGATCCTAAAGTATCCCTGTTTAAATGAAAGACCCCGCTACGAACCGCTTCGTCAGGAATCGTCAATATGGGTTTCTTAATTCTTGCTTCGAGAGAAAGGGTGGGTTTCATTCCTGGTTCGCTCCGGTAACTAGGCAGATTCAAGTTAGGAAGAGTAGACGGATAGTATAATTTTTGCGGATTTCCATGCCAGCATTAATTCCCGTATATCCGGGTGAGAAATGGCAAGAAAACGATAGCGGGAAGAAACCGAACTTTGTTCGATTTTTTCCCGTATCATCCCTAAATTCCTTCGAAAGAAGGGGCTTTAACGGAAGGGTCTTAAATAGGATCGTTCCTGAAAATACCGATCTTCGAACCGAGAGATAAGTCGGAAATCTTTCAGAGTTAAGTCGATATCATCCCATCCGTTTCGAATTCTCCGTACCGAATTTTCATCCAGGGAAAATTCCGCTTCCGTCCCGCCGAATCCGATCCTTCGCTCGCCTAGATCCACGGTCGCAGTAGCTTTCGGAACGGATCGTACCCATTCTTGCAATAATGAAATCTCTCGTTCGTTTAACACTACTAAGGCGATTCCGTTCTTCGGACAATTGATGGAGAAAATATCCGCGAACGAGGGTGCAATAATCACTCTAATTCCGAAATCGGAGAGTGCCCAAGGTGCATGTTCCCTGCTGGAACCGCATCCGAAATTCGGCCCGGTCAATAGGATACTTGCCTCCCTATAATCAGGTTTATTTAATATGAATTCTCCGTTAGGAATCTCGCCGTTCGGATCCGAATATCTCCAATCATGGAAAAGGTGTCGTCCGAAACCCGTTCGATCGATTTTTTTCATGAATTGTTTAGGCAAAATTTGATCCGTATCGATATCGGCTCTATAAAGAGGCGCGATAACTCCGGTATGTTTAGTCCATGCTTTCATATTTCTTTCCACTCCCGAATGTCCGTAAATTTTCCGGTTACAGCGGCACCGACCGCCATTATCGGACTGACAAGATGCGTGCGTCCTCCCCGGCCTTGTCTTCCTTCGAAATTTCTATTTGATGTGGACGCACATCGTTCCCCGACTCGAAGAACGTCGTCGTTCATCGCTAAGCAAAGGGAGCAGCCCGGTTCTCTCCATTCAAAACCGGCCTCTAAGAAAATTCGATCCAAACCTTCGGACTCGGCCTGCCGTTTGACTCGTCCCGATCCGGGAACGACGATCGCTTTCACGTTAGGGTGTACGGTTCTACCTTTCGCCAAGATTGCGGCCGCCCGAAGGTCTTCGATTCTGGAATTGGTACAGGATCCGATGAAAACTTTGTCGATTTGGATTTCGCTAATTTTCATTTCGGGAGTCAATCCCATATACTGAATCGCTTTCTCCGCCGTTTCCTTTCGAGTAGTATCCGTAAAGGAATTCGGATTCGGGACGATCCCCGAGATGGATACGGTTTGAGAAGGATTCGTTCCCCAGGTAACTTGAGGCTCGATTTGCGAAATGTTCATCTCTACGATTTCGTCGAAGGCTTCCTCCGAGTCGGAATATAAGGTTTTCCAATATTCAAGAGCTTGAATGAACGATTCGCCTTTGGGGGAAAAATCCTGTCCATTCAAATATTCGAATGTAATTTCATCGGGCGCGATTAAACCTGCACGAGCACCGGCTTCTATGCTCATATTGCAAAGAGTCATTCTCGCTTCCATCGAAAGTTCCTTTATTGCGCCTCCGGAATATTCCATGACGTAACCTTGGCCCCCGTTCGTTCCGATTTTACCGATCAAGGCGAGAGCTATATCCTTGGAGGTAATACCTGCGCTTAGTTTGCCGTTCAGTTTTACCAGCATCGATTTTGCCTTTCTTTGCCTCAAAGTTTGTGTGACCAGGACGTGCTCCACCTCACTGGTTCCGATGCCGAACGCGAGGGCTCCAAAGGCTCCGTGGGTAGAAGTATGAGAATCGCCGCAAACGACTACGGTTCCGGGTAACGTAAATCCGAGTTCCGGAGCAAGAACATGAACGATCCCTTGGTCAGGATTCTCCCAACCATACAATTCGATTCCGAATTCCCGACAGTTGCGTTCGATCGTATCCATTTGGATCCTTGAGACCGGACCGGCAGCGTCTTTATTGCGTCTGTCTTTTGTTGAAATATTATGGTCGATCACGGCGAGGGTTAACCTAGGGTATTTCACATTTCTTCCCTTTTTACGCAACGCCTCGAACGCTTGTGCGGAAGTCACTTCATGCAGCAGATGCCTGTCCACAAAGAGCAAGGATTCCTCGTCTTGACCGGAAATGACCGAGTGCTGCTCCCAAATTTTATCGTATAGAGTTCTGGGGTTCATTTTTCCTCCAACATTCGTAGAGTATCAATATTCTTAATATAATGCAAATAAATAGGATTTATTGACAGTATAAGTAAAAGTTATATATCTGGAGTGAGGGTTTTATGGAATTTAGGCAGATTCGTTATTTTTTGGAGATCGTCAAAATCGGGACTTTTCAGAGGGCTGCGGAAGGACTCGGACTGACTCAACCTGCGTTATCCAGGCAAATGGCTCTGCTCGAGAGGGAGATCGGAAAACCTCTTATGGAACGAGGATCCAGGGAAATTCGTCTTACGTACGAGGGGGAAATCTTTTTAGGGTACGCCGATAAAATGAACACTCTTTGGGAAGAGTTAAAAGACGGTATGAAGGAGCCGGGTAAGGAACTATCCGGAACGTTTTCGATCTCGGCCGGAGGGACAGTATCGGCTTGGATTTTGCCTAAAATACTTAAGAAAATTATGATAGATCATCCGGGATTGGTTCTTTCCGTAAGGGAAGGGGACGCTCAGGAAACGAAAGAAGCTTTGCTTAGAGGGGAAGTCGATTTGGGGATTCTTACGGGGCCCATGGCGGAGCCCGGGTTAGTGGAAAGGGAATTTCTTTCCGATAGAATCATCGCCGCCGCATCGAAAGAGCACCGGATTTTCAAAAGAAAAAAAATCCGCCTAACGGATCTGAACGAAATCCCGTTCGTTTTCTTTCATCCCGCATCCGCAGTTAGAAGGGCAGTCGAGAAGAAAATTCGGACCTTGGGAAAGAGATTTCGGCCGCGCATTTCCATGGAACTTCGGAGTGTGGAATCGGTGATAAAATCCATAGAGGCCGGTTTAGGAATCGGATTTCTGTCCGAATATTCGCTTAACGATCGCTTGCGAAAGATCGATTTGCCCGAATTAACGGCGGAGAGAAAATTCTTTCTCTGCCACCGTAAGTTCATCCGTCCGGGTCTTTCCTTATTGATGGAAGAAATCGCGGCCGCCGCATCGGATTTTACGAAAAAATGACCCTATAGCGAAGCAATGCGTTTTAAGAATCGCATTTTGAGTATTCCCGCATCACTGAATGCCGGTCTTGGATAAAAAATCCAATATCGATGATTCGATTTTCTCCTTATCGCTTGAAACGTGTTTGGAAGTGAGAACGTGATGGCCTTGCTCTACCGCAACTTTAGTGTTCAAGGGATTCGGATGTTCTCCACCGAATTTAGAAAACGCCTCCAACATCGCTGGAACGCTGGCAACTTTGTCCTGATGGTCCTTGTCTTTATAATAATATATTAATAAAGTCGGACTGTGGATATTTGCAAAGGTCCCGTTCGAAGCTATGAATTTTTTGGCGTTGGATACATGTTGCACCGATGATAAGTATTGATCTTTGTACCAATACTCGTAATACTTTTCTCCGATTCCGTCACCCTCGACTCTAGGAGGCGACTTTCTTATTTTACCGTTGATCATTTCCGCCAAAGAAGTGCCTCCAGGAAGATAAAATAATTTGGCGACCGGTACCGTAAAATCGAAGAAAGGAGATAATAAGATTAACGCGTGAATTTTATCGGGATATTTGGACGCAAGATATGTCGATATTAATCCGCCCATACTGGTCCCAACCAATACGATTTTATCGCCGAGTTTATCCATCATCAGCAGACTTTCTTCGGCAGTCGTCAGATATTCCCGGAAGTCGGTATCTCTATGGTCCTCGTTGTTTGTCCCATGTCCAGGAAGGCGAAGATAGTAAATATTGGCCTTGAGCTTCGCGGCGATTTTATCCATAGATGCTTCTCCTTCGGCACGCGAAGCTCCGAAGCCATGTACATATAGAATGGCCGCCTTCGTTTTTCCCGGGGAAAAGCGTACCAGCTTTTCTTCGTTGCCGGTCCGACCGCCTTTGGCTTGGGTTTCTGCCAATTTCATTCGATAATAGCTGTCGAAGTCTGCGGGTAGAGCGTGCTCTTTATACTGGTACGAGGGTAGAGTCGCGTAATAAACGCCGGTATATGCGGCTACGATAATGAGAACGGTAGCCAAGGAAAATTTAATCGAACGTTTCAAAGATTCTTCCTGGAGAAATATAGTGCACGAAATCTATCTCTATGCCTCAGTAAGGCAAGCGTTTTGCATCGGAACTTTTGCCGATTATGATTCAGAAATATCTGTTTAGGGAGCCGAGCCAAGGGCGGCAGTTAAGTCAGAAGACAGAGGACAGAGGACTGAAGACAGAAGCTGCTCGAAGTTGGAAAAGTAATAGAGGTAGAGGAAAGATCCCCTGTAACGCAGGAATCTTTCTCCAGAACATGGAAACCTTGCTCACCAATGTTCTGTCCTCAGTCTTCCGTCCTCTGAAAGTCCTCTGTGAACCGGAGAGTAGAATTTACTTAAAAAACCCCGCCCTTTGGGTGGGGAGTCTGTTGAAAAAGTTAGCGAGGTTAGTCGGTATTTTTCTCGTAATTGGGATCATTATGTTTAATTGTTATAAAGGCTTTCAGTTAACTTTTGGCGGATCGTTTAAACATACCGAAATCCGCAAAGTTTTGCTATATTATGAGCGGAGCATCTCTCGGACCATTCCAAAGATACTTTTTCTATTCCCTTCGTCATAAATCTATATCCGCGACGAGATCCTTTTATTGCACCAAAGACACCTTCGATCGAGGGGAATCTCTTAGAGTAAATTTTCCGCGATTGCGGATGTCTTAACTTTTTACGCATTTCCATCGTGTAGAAATTGTCCATCTCGTTTGGTTGGTAATTCTTACTTGGACTCAAATGAACATAGTTGTTTTTTAAATTATTAGAATTCACCAAAATGGCTTTAGAGCGATCTTTTGTGCAGAAGTGCTTTAACTTACAACCATTGCAATTCGTTGATCTGTAATCTAAATAACGATTGTCTCCACGAAGAAATCTTTCAGCTTTAAATTTAAGTTCTCTACCTGATGGACAGGTGAATCGGTTGGATTTTCTTTCGTAAGCGAACTTTATAAACTGAGGTCTTCGTTTAGCAGAATCGGGAACCTTCGGTATCCGTCCAGCTTGGAATGGCCTTGTGACTTTTTGATCGGGGCAATAAATATCGAAATCCTTTAAACTCCGAAAGTTGGCTTCACTCGCGTAACCCGCATCCAAGATATATTGAATTTTTCTGAAATCATTGTCTCTTGATTTCAGGGAAAGGTGACAATATTCGACTTTTCGAATCATCTTTTCCGTAAACTTCGTATCTGCTTGCCCCGTTTCCACAGATTGGGAAACAATCATGTTAGATTTGCTATCGACCGCCGCCTGAGCATTGTAACCTACGATAAAGGCGTTTCCCTTTTTCTGTAGATCGCAATTTCTCTCATAGAGATGGATCCTGCGGCGGTCTTTGTGCTTTTTTAAGAATTCTACAGCCTCTTTTAACTTGCCTGCTTTTCGTTCCAAATCTTTCGTTTTTTTCGAAAGTTTAGTCTGTTCTAAATCTGCCGACCGTTCCCACTCCCTTAGTTTTATCTTACTGACTTTTTCTATTTGCTTCAACCGAGTCTCGAATTTCTCTAAATCCCCCATATCATCGGAATTCGCATTGGCCTTTATCTTTGTTCCATCGATTGAAACCGTTTCAAAATCTATATAACCGCTTTCATAACCGAGAAATACCGTTTGAGAGAATAAGTCCTCAATTTCATTTTTGTGGGTCTTTCTAAACTTTGAAATAAACGTATGATCTAACTCTTCTCCATCCAATAGATAAATCAATTCGGCTCTCAGTTTTGAAAGTCTACAAAGTTCTCTCATCGAGAGGTTGCCTATTAGTATCGAATAAAAAAGGGCCGAAATTACTTTCTTGGGCGAGATCGCGGGTCGCCCTGTTTCATCATTCTGGTAATTCTTCTCGAAATCCTCAAAATCTAAGCGATCGATGACTTTCTTAAAGCTATGAATAGGATGTCCTTCTCCAAATAACTCCTGAAAGTTTAAAACATACATCCGCAGCTGTTTAGGGTCCGTATTCTTGAACTTTGCCATTCGGCAAATCTAGTACATTCGTAAAATTTGCACCTCTTTTTCAACAGACTCTGGGGGCCGGAGCGAAGCGGTGGAAAAATTCTTCTACCACAAAACGATTCCCCTGACAAGAACTTTTCCAAAATGAATTTAGTAGGAGCTCCCGCGCAGAGGACAGAAGACTGAAGACAGACGCGCTCGCTTCGCTCACGCTAGACAGTAGCTGCTCGATGTTGGAAAGGTTACCGAAGTAGAGGAAAGATCTACTATAACACAAGAATCTTCCTCTAGAACATGGAAACTACGCTTGTCGATGTTCTTTTCTTGGGCCGACTTTTTTGCATCTAAAAAAGCCTGCATGGGAGTTTTCCCTTGATGCAGTCTTTCTTCGTTGTAAGACTCGGTATAGTTAGCTCCTAAATAAGAGGAGTAACGTTATGAATGTTATTAACAGTAAAGAAGAGATCTCAAGTGATTATGTCTGTTTAGCGGAGGCGTTGTCGGACAAACTGTATCCTCATCTTACGACGATGCCTTAACTTAGGTAAGATTCGATCGGTTCGAGGAAGGCCATGCAAAATGAGGTACTTTTCAGAAAGACGAATTAGAATGGACCTACCTAATTAGGAAGGCCTGCGTATTATGTGTGATTTATCTCCGTCATTTTTTCAGCGAAAAGCTGTCTGCATTTTCGCAACAAGGTTATATATTTGAAAAAACAAAAGGAATTTATTTTTGCATTTCGAATTATCCCTCCTGTTAAACGGCGTCTTACTTCTTTACTTCTTATTCTCTTTAAAATCCGAATCCCGGAACGAACTACAAGTTCTCTTACTTAAATCCCAGCTGACTGCCTACAAACGGAAAACAAAACAATTTCATACGAAACCTTTCGAAAGAATCAAAATCGTGTTACTTTCCTACATCCTTAAAAATTGGCGGAATTTGATGATCCTCGTTTCGCCGGAAACCGTTCTTAGATGGAGAAAAGAAAAGTTCAAAATCTTTTGGGCCATGATCTCTAAAAGAAAGAAACCAGGAAGACCCAATATTCCTTGGAATACGATTAAACTGATCAGAAAAGTCGCTAAAGAAAACTATATTTGGGGAGCTACGAAACTTCATGGACTACTTCATAAATTAGGGTATGATATCTCTGAACGCACCGTCTCAAAATATATTCCGAAACGACCACCGGATCCAAGGAAACGACTCCTTTGGAAACAATTCTACGCTTTACATGCCGAAGCTATGGTTGTTTCAGATACGTTCACTCTGTACTCGGCTAATTTTAAAGAAATCTTCAAGGTTGCTTTCTTTCTTCATGTCGGAACTAGACAGGTACTTCACTTTGATATCCATACCAAACCGACCACAAGATGGATGCGGAACGTTCTCAAACTTGCAATTCGCAAGCGAGGAAATAAAAACTTTCATTACTTTCTTTCCGATCACGATCCGATTTTCGGAAAACGATTCACTAAATATTCGGAAAGGGTAGGCATTAAACATAAAAAGACAACCCCAAGATCTCCTTGGCAAAACTGTTATGCGGAACGATGGATCAAAACTTGCAGAAACGAATTCTTAGATTTCTTTATTCCCGTAAATGAGTATCACCTTAGAAAAAATCTAGATGAGTTTATTCATTTCTATAACCATAACAGAACCCATCTGTCTTTAGAGAAAGACACTCCGATAAGCTCACCCGTTTTATATAAACCCCGAGACGGAAACTATAAATTAGTAGCTACGCCTGTTCTCGGAGGGCTTTATCATACATACTCTTACGAAAAAATAGCTTAAGTTTATTTAACAATCATTATTAAGTGAACTTGAGCCTCCCTCGAACTGACTATGCATGCCCACCGAGTCCACATCGAAAGCTAAAAAGGATTAAACAAAAGGACCTTCCCCGATTTTACTTTGAAATTTTCGGGGAACCATTCGAGTAAGCACTTAGGTTCATTCAAATGAATACGTCTTCATTCGATATATCTGCGTTTTCATCTGCTACTTTAGTTTTTGCGAGGCTCTACAGCGCCTATTGGTAAATCTTTCAAGAAATTTTGAACTTCTTTGGGAGGAATCGCACTCGTGATACCGAGTGGTTTACCGCCTTCTCCGAAGGTGAAATTCTCGAAATCATTCCCGCTTGTTCCTCTGATCGTCAAGTGATTCGAATATCCGTTCGTAAATCCCTTATCCAAGACCGGAGCGTGTGCGTTTTTACCCATTGCCACCGCACCGATTCGTATCTTGTGAGTCATGAATTCCGCCAAGGTCGTATGCATGGAAACTCTTCCACTTACGACTGCCTGAACGTAGTTGTGAAAGACTCTGCAAAGTGCCGCAGCGGTTTCATTTCCCATCTCACTTGGACTTTTGCCTGAAAATATCCATTCTTTGACATCGTTAAAGACTTTCATCTTTGCAGGATCATTTTGGATGCTCGGATCGGGTGTGAATTTTCTTTCATCTCCTCCCACTTGCGTCCGTATCATATCAAAGACGGCTCCTAACTGAGTCGCCAGTGGTCCAAATTGTCTTTGGTTCGCATTCTCTCCCTTCACCATCTCTTTCACCAAGGATATTACATGTTCCGGTTTGGTTGGATCAAATGCTTCGTTCGCATGCGCCCCGGCAAATATTTCTGCGGGGGAGGTAAACGCTTGCTTTGCTAATCGTACCACTTCTTCCGGGTGCAGTGGTTCGATTTTATTGTCTTTGGAACTTCGCTTATTGTATTCCGATAAACTCCGTTCGTGATCTGATGCCACTTCCTTCGTCATCTGTCGCATATATTCCGGTCCCGGTGTGAAGTTCTTTTTCGTATCCGATGTATTCAGGTTATTTGCAATATCCGCCTTTTTGTCCACTTCGATCTCCGGATTGTTGAATTTCTCCAGGGGTCCCTTGAATTGGCCGGTTGCCTTATCATAGTATTCGTTGACTGCGGTGTATTTTAGTGCGTTCAGTTTCTTTTGTATGTATTCATCGGCTCCTTCCAAGCCTTTATTGGCAAGGATCTCTCTAAACTGTGATAGATCCTTTTCTTGGGTTTTCTCGTAATTCTTTACGATTTCCTTATTTTCTTTGTTTAATTCTCGGATCTTTTCTGCGATCTGTTCCGGTGTTTTAAATCCTGTGCTGAGTGGATTTCCGTCTTTTAGAGTTTCTAGTCGCTTGATTTCAGTCTCGTTTCTTTGGTAGTTCAAGTCCTGTTTTGCGGATGCGATGGCGTTTTCATGGATCTCGGGTCCATAGGCTAGCTTCGACGGGATGGAGGACCTCACTTCTAAGTTCCTATTCTCCATCGTAGAAACTACCGATTTTATCCTGCCTTCCGCTTTCTTACTTTCTTGTTCAAACTTTAGTAGAGTGGGGAGATCTTTTGTTAGAGTCGTTAAGTCGAGCCTGTTTAATAGATTCTCTTTTTCTTTACTCAGTCGATTGTATTCCTTAGTTACCTCGTTCAATTCCACCTTTAATTTCTGATACTTCGCATCCGTCGCTAGTTTTGCTTCTGTGGCTTTTCTTCTAGTTTCTTCCAAAGGTGCGATCTTGTCTCTCATACTCAGCAATTGTTCGTAATACTGTCTGTCTTGCGGTTTTAGGACCTCTTTTAATCCGTCCATATGATTCTTATTATTCTCGCTGAGTTCTTTTCCCTTGCCGGATTCATAACTCAAGTTCTGTTTCTTGAACTGAGAATCGCTTAGGAGTAAATTCTTAGAGGATAGATATTCCGTGAACGACTTATTCGCATACAGATTCTCTTTCACGTAGATCTCTATGTTTCTTCTTGCTACGTTTGCTTCTTCCGTAAACTTTTTCGTGAGTGTCTGTATATCCTTGGTTTTTAGGGTAATTTTAGTTTCTGTTTCAGTAAGTATCCTTCGCGCATTCGCTACTTGTTCGGCACTCACCGTATTTCTTGCCGCCTCCAGTGCGATTCCGTGCAGTCCTGCTACCTCTCCTTTTTGATACGATCCGAGCGCCTTAAACACATTCGATTCGGTTCCGATTCCCTTCGCATAACCGGCTTTGACAAGCGCATTCTCTGATAAATATCCATTGGCCCATTTGGTTATCGCTTCCATTTGGTTTCTCGTAAATCCTAATTCTCCCGTATTGCCTCGGAGTGCTTCTCGGATCTCTTTGATTCCGGGCAGGCCATCCGATTTGGGACTCTTGATTACATCCACCAGTAGCTTATTATTGATTTTGGCCAGGTCTAAGACTTTTCTTGCTGCATTACTTTTGCTTAATAGTTCTTTTAGATCCGTTTTTAAACTTCCGTTTGTCTTCTCGTAGTTCGTTGCATTTTTATCCAATTGATCGATTTGGTTTGCTAGTTCCCTATCCCGCACAACCGCATCGGTTCCCGGTATAATCCGGTTCTCTTTGTTTAAGATACTGATTTCTGAACGGAGATTCTTTAATGCACCTCCCTCGTCCTGCGGATAATTATGCACGCTTACATACTCATTTCCCACTTTTATAAAGTAGTTATGATTTCCTTCCATCTCAATGTTATACACTTTCTGGTTCCGGTTGACTTCTTTTCGGTCCTTGATTCCAAGGGTTCCTTCTTTTTCCGTCTTCCAGTTCGTTTGGTAGTCTCGGTTATACGAATTCTCTCCCATCGAAATCGAGGCTACTGATAACACGGAACTTCTTGCTAAGCGACTCTTTAGTTTAGCTCTTCTGATGCTTCGTTTCGTGATGCTTCTATCTCCGGTTTTTAGATCTTCCGCTTTTACCCAAACGTCTCCTGTCACTCCCGAAGTCCTGCTTCGGTCTCCCGCGTTCAACACCCCGAATGGATGGTTCCAGGTAGTCGTCACTGTTACGTCGTTTTCATATTCTATTTTATGAATCGTCTTCACGTCATGCACGAAGGTTTCCGTGATCTTACGAGTCTCGATTTCTCCGGTCTCTTCGTTGATTGTAGTGACTTCCTCTCCGATTTGTAGGGAGTCGATTCTACGGTTTCCCTTCGGTGTTAAGATCTCTTGTGATCCATCAAAGCAAGTCTTCACCTTCCACTTCCCGTCTCCATCCACCGCCATGAGCCCGGAGTCTGCGATGCCGAACATCATCTTGATGTCTCCTCCGATTCTAGCGAGTGTCTTCCCGAGCTCGGATGTGGGTGAGTCGTTCACAAATTCCAGTTTTAGATTATTCTTCTCCGCGATCTCCCGCATGTCTCCCCGGACTCGTTCGTTTTCGGCTCCAATGGTTAAACTTTCTTTGTTTTGGGAGTAGAGCTCTAGGATCTTCTGTTGTCCTTCCGGGTTACTCATGAGAGAGATTCTTTCTGCCTCGGAGATGATATTATTGGAACTTAATACTTGTCCGGCTGCGTCTGCTACCTTGGGTAGCGGTCTCTTCGTTGATTGTAGTGACTTCCTCTCCGATTTGTAGGGAGTCGATTCTACGGTTTCCCTTCGGTGTTAAGATCTCTTGTGATCCATCAAAGCAAGTCTTCACCTTCCACTTCCCGTCTCCATCCACCGCCATGAGCCCGGAGTCTGCGATGCCGAACATCATCTTGATGTCTCCTCCGATTCTAGCGAGTGTCTTCCCGAGCTCGGATGTGGGTGAGTCGTTCACAAATTCCAGTTTTAGATTATTCTTCTCCGCGATCTCCCGCATGTCTCCCCGGACTCGTTCGTTTTCGGCTCCAATGGTTAAACTTTCTTTGTTTTGGGAGTAGAGCTCTAGGATCTTCTGTTGTCCTTCCGGGTTACTCATGAGAGAGATTCTTTCTGCCTCGGAGATGATATTATTGGAACTTAATACTTGTCCGGCTGCGTCTGCTACCTTGGGTAGACTTTTCTCAAAGTTGTGGTTCGCATTTTCTTGTACTTTAGCAAGTAGCATTTCGTTTTGCCAGTTTGTATTTCCCTGTACTTTCTCGAACCTGTGAGTGTTGGAGTTGTAAGCGATGGAGGCGGCCGTTCCCCCGAGTACTTGGGCGCCTAGATTGAATTTGCCGTCGTTGGAGTAGGTAAGAGTTCCACCATAGCCTCGTAGGTTCGGTGGTGTGTTGTCCTTGCCATAATTATAATATCCTCCTACGCTTGCACTTCCGTCTTTGCTTGCGGAGAGGGAAAGTCCTACGTGGTGGCCGTTGGTTCCATTTTTGTAAACATCCATTCCTCCATTAGCGGTGTAGTTCCCGCTTGCGAAGTTGTAATCGAGTCCGATGTATCCACCCTTGAAGTTATAATTCAGGTTGAGATCGAGACCACTTCCGGGAGTGAAGGTTAAACCTCCGTTGATCGGCAAATCGGAGCCTGTGGGAGCCGCAAAGATAGCGCCTCCTCCCCAGCCGCCTTTTCGTTCGCCTGTTCCATACAGTATGTTTGCGTTTTCGTGAGGTGTCCAGGATACAAATCCACTTACTGGGAGTTTATTATAAAGTGTGAATGTACTTAAGAGGCCGTTCACAAATCCTGCAACGGCTCCGTTCGTTCCCCCGTCCTTGTTTCCCATGTATGTTTGCGCCGCTACGTCTGCGACTTCAGAGGACAGAAGACAGAGGACTGAGGACAGAAGGACCGCGTCCCTCGTTTCACTCGGGTCAGGCTCTCACCTCCGGTCAAAAAATCGCATTCGCGATTTTGTGACCCCGGTTCGATCCTTCGCGGGTCGTGATCGTTAATTCTCGCGTTGAGTTCAGTATTCAACGCTAGGATTACGTTTGCTGCCCTGATCCTAATATTTCTCTTCTAAGTCCGATCCCTCTTTCTTAGAAAATCGTTGTCAAAGATCTCTTTTTAGTCTCTTCGCACCCGGCGGTGCAGCGAGAGCGCCTCCTCCCCAGCCGCCTTTTCGTTCGCCTGTTCCATACAGTATGTTTGCGTTTTCGTGAGGTGTCCAGGATACAAATCCACTTACTGGGAGTTTATTATAAAGTGTGAATGTACTTAAGAGGCCGTTCACAAATCCTGCAACGGCTCCGTTCGTTCCCCCGTCCTTGTTTCCCATGTATGTTTGCGCCGCTACGTCTGCGACTTCAGAGGACAGAAGACAGAGGACTGAGGACAGAAGGACCGCGTCCCTCGTTTCACTCGGGTCAGGCTCTCACCTCCGGTCAAAAAATCGCATTCGCGATTTTGTGACCCCGGTTCGATCCTTCGCGGGTCGTGATCGTTAATTCTCGCGTTGAGTTCAGTATTCAACGCTAGGATTACGTTTGCTGCCCTGATCCTAATATTTCTCTTCTAAGTCCGATCCCTCTTTCTTAGAAAATCGTTGTCAAAGATCTCTTTTTAGTCTCTTCGCACCGGCGGTGCAGCGAGCCCCTTTTTTACGAAGAAATCCGCCAAAAGCGGGTTCTAACGGTCTAAACAATACCTTTCAATATTTCCTCCAGGGGGAAGGGTAAATCAAAATAGTTTGTTCGATTCAATTCTTTACACTCAGATTCATTTTTATTAGAGTGAATGATTCGTTTTTTTAATTTTTTACGAGGCTTATCGACTAAGCCCTTTTTTTCTTTATATTCTGCTAAAGTGATCACTTTTGGTTTCATTTTTAACTCCTATTAAATTCTAGGATTTTGTTTTCTTAAATCTCATCAATCCGTAGGTCCTCTTGGGACGTTATAGCTCCCTTCTACCTCCAGGGCATTTTCATAATGCTCCTTGCATTCCGCGAGTGTCGGGGAGTCAATTTGACCGCCCGAAAAAATTTCTTTATTCTTATTAAATTCAACTTCCCCATCGGCCGAAAAGGCTTCAAAGTAGTAAACGCCGGATCCTTCAGAATAGGCCGGATCCTTTCCCTTGTTGAATACAAATTTAAGTACCTCTTTGTTTTCATTAGCGATATAAAGGGTATCATTGTTCAGATAGTTAATAATCTTTAAATCAAACGTTCCTGGCACAGATGCGAAAGCAAAAGTTAGCTTTTTTTTATAAGGATCGAGAAACATACAGCTTTCGGCATACGTTTGCTTGAATGATTTTTCTTTCTTTGCAAATTGAACTAGTTCGCGGCCCGGTCCAAAGTTATATACGCCTTTCATTTCCTTTGCATCAGGAATAGAAAAGTTTTCACTATAATACTTTTCGTATGGAGCTTTATCGGGTTTACATCCCGAAAAAACAGCCAAAAGAAGAATAACCAATATTCTAATTATGATAAACGCCATAGACTGGATACTTTTTTGGTTTAAATTTTTCTGCTTTTCCATGTTTGTCTCTTCCTCCATTATTATTATAATCCCAAATTGCTCCATCTTTCTTATACAAAATCCAGAAGTGATTCGGACCCATGATCTCGTCCGAATTTCCCCAGACTTGAATCACGGCACCTTCGGGTAAACTTTCCGTAAATTTGTTCCAGGTGTCCATACTAATCGGGTTTGTGACTCCTACAATTTTCCCGTCTTTGAAAGATAGATCCGGAAAGTTATTTTGCAGGGCCATTCCTGATGAGTCAAAGGATTTTGAAAGCTTCTCTTCAAATCCTCTCAGCCTGCCCACATCAAACACGGGAGCTCCACCACTCATTTTCACGTCTCCGTTCTGCATTTTGTTGATCATATACTCTCCAAAACTCAGGTTCGTTTTTTCCGAGAAGGTTGCTTGGGTATGATTTGCCAAGACTCTACAGATCGCAGAGGACATTTTCAAAGCAAGCTCTCTACTTTGAATCAATTTTCCTGATTTATCTTTCTGGAATACGAATTCTTTCACTAAGTTTGCATCTCGTAACGCAATTACATCCGAGTTCCAATCTCGAATTTGGTTTAATTTGGTCTTTTCGGATTCGTATATGCCTTTATTGATTTCTCCATTTTCATATTTGGATGTTAGTTCTTGAATTTTAGTCTGTGTTTCTCCAATGATTTTGGAAGCTCGTTTTACGAGTTCTGGGTTCGGACCGAATTTTTCCGGTCCCATTTGCCGGATCATTTCGATGATCACCGAAGATTGTACTTCCATTCCTTTTCCAGGGCCTTGTCCGGCCACCATCGTATCCGCGTATTTCAAGAGTGCTTCTCCTCTCGCCGCTACGGATTCTTTGGTTGGATTTCCAAAAAAGTCGAGTTCCAACTTTGGTATTTCAGGTTTTTCTGTTACTCTTGCGATTGCTTCTTTAAACTGAGTTTCGCTCATGATCGCCTTGTGACCGCGGCCAAGTGGGATGCCTTTTTCGAGTTCGTGGCTCATTGCAAGTTTGATTTGTGTTAAGTTCGGCATTCCTTCCGATCCGAATGTCCGAATTCTATTTGCGTGTTCCTTATCAAAATAGTTTTCGTTTTTATCATGCGCTTTTACGTTCACTGCTTCCGGATCCGGTGTGTTCAAGTAAGATAGCTTACCCGTAAATTCTCCATTCGATCCTTTGGGAACAATGGCCAAGGTCGCCTTGATCTTCTCTCGGATTTGATTGTCGATGGCTGCGAGTTTCGCCGCTTTTTCGTAATTCGCTTTTGTAGACGTTCGATTCTCCCTGGATACATTATCTTTGATTAATTCAAGGTATCTTCCTCCTACAATCGAGTTCGATTTTTGGATTTCTTGATTCACCTCGGTTAATTTTGTTCGTAGAGCCTCATCTTTTGGATTCAGGCGGATTGCCATTTCTAATGAGGCTTTCCTCGTTTGTAGTTGAGATAGATCCGTTTTTATGTTCTTGAGTTTGGTATCTAAACCAGAACGCATCTCAAACAAAGAAAGTGCTTTTCCGGTTTGGAATTTCTTTTGGGCCTCTTGTGTTAAAGTCGCTAGACTTGTTTTTACGGCTTTTTCTGCGGATGTTAACTCTCTTGTTGCAAATCCCAGTTTTTCTTTTATATACTTGTCTAAGGCTTTTACTCCCTTGATTTCTTCAGGTAGTAGAGTCTTATCTTGTAATCGGAGTTGGTTGTCCTCTTGGAGTCTCTTTAGATCTGCGACCGTTTGTTTTGCTTTTTCTTCCGTTTTTAGTAACTCTACAAATTTCTCGGATCGTCTAGCGGCTGCTAGGCTCTGTGCGGCTCCGATGTCTTCTGCGAATTGATTTCTTTGAGAGAGTAGGGTTTTTAGCTCTTTTAGATTATTTTGAACTTCCGGGGTTACTTCCGTGTTTCTTCCGAAGAGTTTATCCAAAAATCCTTTATTCGAAACCGAATCTTCTAGGTCAGCAACCATTTTTTGGTTCTCTTCGTTGACCCTAGCTCCTTTGGTTAATTCATATTCGGTTCCGTTCGCGTAGTTGTGTACTACAAAAGCTACTTCCGATCCGACCACATACGTGTGGTTGTCCTCGACTTCTAGATTATACACTTTTGTAGGCTTTACGTTATGGTAATAGATATCGGTGAGTGTAGCCCAGGTTCCATCCGATTTCAAGACGTGATCTCCCACGCCTAGCTTTTCTACGATCACCCAGTCCGTATTCTCCGGCGTGCCGATTTCTTCTTCTGCCCCTTTTTTCCGAACTCGGATCGGGTGGTTCCAAGTCACTTGAAACTGTTCTTCTCCGTCTAATTCTAAGTTGTATAGCTGTGGGACCTCATGCACGTACAATTGAGTAATCGGTTTGTATTCGAATTTTCCGGTTACTTCGTTCCAGGATAGGGCTATATCACCTATCCTAGCAGTCTCTATCGGTACAGTTCCTCCTTTTAAATTCAAAGGAGTTCCCGCGGTAAAACAAGTCTTCACCTTCCACTTCCCGTCTCCATCCACCGCCATGAGGCCGGAGTCTGCGATACCGAACATCATCTTGATGTCACCACCGATTCTAGCCAGTGTCTTACCAAGTTCACTCGTAGGTGAGTCGTTCACGAATTCCAGTTTTAGATTGTTTTTCTCCGCAATCTCTCTCATGTCTCCCCGGACTCGTTCTCCGTCTACGCTGTTTATGAGGCCCTCTTTGTTTTGGGAGTAGAGCTCTAGGATCTTCTGTTGTCCTTCCGGGTTACTCATGAGAGAGATTCTTTCTGCCTCGGAGATGATATTATTGGAACTTAATACTTGTCCGGCTGCGTCTGCTACCTTGGGTAGACTTTTCTCAAAGTTGTGGTTCGCATTTTCTTGTACTTTAGCAAGTAGCATTTCGTTTTGCCAGTTTGTATTTCCCTGTACTTTCTCGAACCTGTGAGTGTTGGAGTTGTAAGCGATGGAGGCGGCCGTTCCCCCGAGTACTTGGGCGCCTAGATTGAATTTGCCGTCGTTGGAGTAGGTAAGAGTTCCACCATAGCCTCGTAGGTTCGGTGGTGTGTTGTCCTTGCCATAATTATAATATCCTCCTACGCTTGCACTTCCGTCTTTGCTTGCGGAGAGGGAAAGTCCTACGTGGTGGCCGTTGGTTCCATTTTTGTAAACATCCATTCCTCCATTAGCGGTGTAGTTCCCGCTTGCGAAGTTGTAATCGAGTCCGATGTATCCACCCTTGAAGTTATAATTCAGGTTGAGATCGAGACCACTTCCGGGAGTGAAGGTTAAACCTCCGTTGATCGGCAAATCGGAGCCTGTGGGAGCCGCAAAGATAGCGCCTCCTCCCCAGCCGCCTTTTCGTTCGCCTGTTCCATACAGTATGTTTGCGTTTTCGTGAGGTGTCCAGGATACAAATCCACTTACTGGGAGTTTATTATAAAGTGTGAATGTACTTAAGAGGCCGTTCACAAATCCTGCAACGGCTCCGTTCGTTCCCCCGTCCTTGTTTCCCATGTATGTTTGAGCGGCTACATCTGCTACGACTGCGCCTCCTCGGATTACGCTCGCCATTTCTCCGGAGAAGGTAAAAAAGTTTTTGATATCGTCCCCGATGGTGGCTAACGTTTGCATTAAGGTTTGGCTTGCTGCTCCTTCGGTTAACACTGTGATTGCGATACTCGCCGCGATTTCTACTGCCTCGATTGCCTGGTGTTCTCGTTCCTGTCGTGCTTGTTTCTTCGCTTGTCTCTCGTCAAAGACTCTTTGTAAGAGTTGTCCGATCAGGTGTTGTTCCGCTGGATCTCCATTCGGGTCCACGGTCTTTCCGATCAGATCAAAGAAGAGTCCTCTCTCTTGTTCTTTCCACCAGTGTTTGTCCAGGTTTCCTTGGCGAGATTTGGCTTCTAACGCATCTCCCGTTACGCTGTCCGACCAATCTTTGGTTTGTTTATAAAAATCCTTAGTTTCGGATTTTGTAAATAACCCGAGTGCTCGTCCTATATCCGCCTGGGAGGTTAAAATTCCGCGTCCGAGTTGCATCGTTAGCTTCGTCAATCCTCCTTTGAAAAGGGAACGGTCTAGATACGAATAAGAAACTCCTCCACCGAGGGCTGCGGTAATAATATCCTCCGTTAAATGTAGTCTCTTTAGTTCCGATCTTGCCTGTTCTCGATACACCATATTCCCGACCATGTCCGCGACCTGGTTTACGTACGTCGGATCCATGCCCTGTTGTTTTCCGTAGAGTTGTACGGCGTCTTTGGCAATTGCAACTACATCCGCCTGCCAAGCCTTGATCGCATTTTTTTCATAGACCATCTTGGTATCGTTGATGGCGTATCGGAGGTTCTTATCGAAGTTCTGCTCATCTCGTGCGGAAATCATCCCCATCGCTTTCAAATCGTGGCTGAAGTTTTTAAAGAGGGCGCCTTCTAATTCTGCGATGGCTCCGCCGATGGAAGCGTTCACTGCTTTTAGTGTGCCTTCGAGTCTAGAGAGGGAAAACATTCCGCCCCTCATGCCGAGTTCCATTTTCGCATCTCTCATCTTGAAATACTCCGTAACCACTTGGGTTACGAGTGCGATCTGGTCCGGGGGCAGGTTCTGGGCTCTCATGCTCTCTGCTACGATCTGTCCGTAGGCGGCGTACTTGTCGTCTTTCCATTGTTTGATGGCTCGGAGATCGTCTGCGTGTGTGACTCCGATTCCTAGATGGACTAAAGCATCTGTGGGTATTACAGTCTTGAAGAAGTTGTCGATCGGTTTTAAGATCCCCAAGTGCCGTTCTGCTACCTGGGCTGCCTCGTGATCCATATAGGCGCCGGCAAGGAAGGAGGCTCCCTCCGGTGTTAGATGGAAAATATTGGCCAATGTAGTTGCGATAAACCCTTGGACTAGATTATGCGTTTCCTTTTTGATGAAGTCCTTCATTCCCCCGCCTAAATACAGGGTCTCTAAATAATCCGCGATTAGGTTTGCGGTGTGGGCCTGGCCCGAGGCGCTATTCCAAGCGGCCTGGGTATTATAGTTATTCCTAGAATCCAGGGCGTTAACCGACGCAAGGATCGTATTCGTGTAATGGGAATTCTGAAAGAAATTATTCATATTCTCGAAGCTTCTACCCACAAACGAAGACATGATCTTGTCCTCTCCGTGCTCATGGTTGCTATCGAAGATATTCCCGAAGCTGTTCGCTCCCTGGCCTAGCAGAAACACGGGTGGACGGATGGTCAGGTGTTGTGTGTAAGATCCGAAGCGATACGTGCTCGCATCCTGGTCGTTCCCGGTAGATGTCGCTTTTCCGTCGTAGATCGACTCATCCAAGGAGATCTCTCCCGTTTTCGAGTCGTATGCCACATTGGAATATTTCAGTTTCGTGTATTGATTACAGGAATCTAATTTTTCCCCGCAGACGTTTTTCAAGAACGTGCTGATATCGGTGGCCTTTCCTCCGTCGCAGGCATTCGCATCCGTTCCGCAGGAAGTGCAGGAACCGTTTGTATCGCAATGTACGAAATACCCCTGGTTATTCACGAGATAGGTCGTATCTCCCACCACCTTCGTGGAAAGATTCCCGTGGTCTTTTAAAAGATTACTCTCTCCGTTTTGAGTAAAGGTCCTTTCTGAGCGGAGAGAATCCGCAAGTTGCTGCATATAATTCGAACGGGAGTTCAAAAGAGCATTATTGGTGGAAGACAATAAACTTAAATTCCCGAGACCCGCACTCGCGTTACTAAACGCGGTCGAAATCCCCTGGAGAATCGAAAAACTAGGAAGACCCGTCTGAGGATCGATCCCGTTCAAGGACGAAAAAAGAGAACCGAAAAGATTCGAATGAGAAGCACTCAAATCGAAGCCGCTGGGATTCCTGGAGACGGACAAACCCGTCTCTCCATTACGGGAAAGTAAAGTGGAAAACAGTTCTTTCGCGACCAGATCCGCATCCGCCTGGAGTTTGGAATCCCGGAGCTTATTATTGGCGGAGGTAAAATCGCTAGTCGCCTTCGTCTGGAGATCGTTCATATGTACGAGCCAGGCCGTTTCGCTTTTTTGTAATTCTCTTAACGTATTCGAATAATCGCTTTGGGCCTCTGCGATCAAAGCGGCTTCCGTCTTCTGCCAATTTAAATACTGAGTCTCGTATGTGCTTGTCTGAGACGTCCAGTTACTGATCGCCGGCAGGATATTCTGATTCCAGTTAAACGAAAAACTCTGGAGTTGGGTGCTCAAGGCCTGCCAGGTCATTGCGTTCGCATGTGCGTTCGTATCCACGGTCGTATAATTCAAAACGATCCCGATGGAATCCTCCTTCATGACTGTGTTAACAAGGCCAACGCCTTCTTTATAAACGCCTGCTTGATCTTCCGTATAATTATAAAAGTTATTCTCTCCCCACCGAATGATCGTCGGGTTGGACTGAAACCATTGGTTGGCTCCTCCGATCGCAGGCACATTTCCGAACGGGTTAAAAAAACAACCGAGTCCGTCATGGCAATAGGCAGGGTCCTGATTCCAGTTATTCGGACCTCCTTCTAAGATCATATAACTGTTACCGATGTAGTTTCGATCGTTAAACGCAATCAAATCGGTCTGGCCCTGGATCCGACTGACCGCGTCCACGATCACACCCGGAGCTAAACCGCGCAAGGCCGCACCCAGACAACCCGGATCAAAATCGTTGGAGTTATAAACGTCCCTGTCGATCGTGGGACTTCCACTCCCCGGAGCCGTGCCGGGACAAACCGAGGAGCTCCCCGCAGAAGCCGCATTCATGATCCAGTTGGCAAATTCTTTTTCCGTGATTCCGCCTTGGATATAACTTACGATCTCCCAGGCGAGGCCCACAAGCCCGGTTCTCTTTGTCAGATCGTACTGACCCTCCAAAAAATCCTGGGTCGTGATGTAAAGTGTGTTCGGACTATGAGACGGACGCATTCCATGATCGAACGGATTGAAACCGCCCAGATCGATGCCTTGGGTTCCCCCGGAACCGGTTCCGCTTAAAATATACGATAACTCGGTGTTGATCACCCCTTGCTCATGAGCCAGAAATTGAGACATCGTAGTCGCCGCATACATTAGAGAAGCTTCAAACGATTGGATCTGACAGGAGTCTTGAATACCGCCGGAACTAGGGCAGGCGACGCAATTCACATCCCCAGCGGGGCAGGTATTCGCATAATAAAGACCGGTAAGAGAAGACGGATTCGAGCGATCCACTACCGCGTTATAACAGACATGCCCGGACGGACAAACCGTCGAATTCAAAAACTTAGAAGCCGAAAGATCGTACTGTCCCTGGTTGCAAACCGCACCCTCGTTCAAGCAGGACTGAGGATAACTCAAGAGCTGACCCGTTGTGGAATCGAAGATCCCGTACGAATGCAGGCCCTGCGTGATCGCGGTCTCTATGGAATTGATCACCGCCTGAAAGGCCTTCCCGTCCCCGTTCAAGGAAGTATGGATGGAGATATTCTTGGTCGGGTTGGAGGAACAATCCCCGCCGCTCGGACAGGACGGACTCGAGTAGTTTTGAGTCGTCGTGTCATACCGTAATGTGATACAAACGTCCCCATGATTGCAGGAGCTTACGAATTGACTCAAGGTCACGTCGTACAAATAATCCACGCAGATATTACCGCTCGCGCAAGAGGGAGCTCCCACATAACCCCCCGCACCGCCGTTCGCTTTGGAATCATACAAGGCGGAGGCGGTATTCCAAAACAGATCCGTGCTATTCAGGAATTGTTGGTAGCCGTCCATCGTCTGCTTGATCTGATCCTTCACACTGTCCTCATACGATCGGATCTGTTGCAGATACGCCTGGTACTGGGCCTCCGTGGAATTGATCCGGCTCAAGAGCTTGGCGTAATCGTTATTCAAGGCCTGCAAGGCCTCCTGGTAATTATATAAGCCGTTTTGAATATTAGAATTAAATTGACTATACCATTGCTGTTCCAATTGCCGCAAAGACATTTGGGTATTCGTAAATAAATTCCCGTTCCCCGCAAAGACCCCGCTGAGAGAAGGGGAATTCCCCGAAATAAAACTATGAAACTCCGAATCGAATTGATCCTTCAGAGTCGCGACCTGGGCCGCATTCCCCTGATAATAGGTATCGATAAAATGATTTCTCTCCAGTTGGATGGATCTTTCCGCGTCCACCTGCCACTGAGTCAATAAACCCGAGGCCTGACTTTGCAAGGCGTCATACAAATAGCTCTTATAATCCTGAACGCTCTGAAAGCCGTCCTGGGTATGGACCTGACTCACCGAAGAGGAAATCTGCATCTGGATTTCCGCCTGCCACTCCGATTGCAAGACCGCATAGCTCTGCAACATAATCGCATCCCAATTCGTGATAGAATGAGATCCGTTGGCGACCGAATACGATTGCTGCAAAAGAGACTGCCATTGCTGCCAATTATAATGTTGAGGATCTAACTGGGGAACTCCCACTGGTTGGGAATGTACACTGCTCTGAAAACAGAATAGAAACAAAAAAACGAAACGAACAGAAGCAGAGGACAGAAGACTGAGGACAGAGGACGGACGCGTTCGCTTCGCGCCCGCTAGACAGAAGCTGCTTGAAGTTGGAAAAGTAATAGAGGTACGGGACAAATCCCCTGTTACCGCAAGAATCTTTCTGTAGAACATGGAAATTCTGTTCACCAATGTTCTGTCTCCCAGAGGACTGAGGACAGAAGACAGAGGACAGAAGCTGCTAGACTTTGGAAAAGTTACAGAGGTACGGGACAAATCCCCTGTTACCACAACAATCTTTCTTGAGAACATGGAAATTCTGTTCACCAATGTTCTGTCTCCCAGAGGACTGATGACAGAAGACAGAGGACTGAAGCTGCTCGAAGTTGGAAAAGTTACAGAGGTACGGGACAAATCCTCTGCTAACGCAAGAATCTTTCTGTAGAACATGGAAACTCCGTTCATCAATGTTCTGTCTCCCAGAGGACTGATGACAGAAGACAGAGGACTGAAGCTGCTCGAAGTTGGAAAAGTTACAGAGGTACGGGACAAACCCTCTGTTACCACAAGAATCTTTCTGTAGAACATGGAAACCCTGTTCACCAATGTTCTGTCTCCCAGAGGACTGATGACAGAAGACAGAGGACAGAAGCTGCTCGAAGTTGGAAAAGTTACAGAGGTACGGGACAAACCCTCTGCTAACGCAAGAATCTTTCTGTAGAACATGGAAACCCTGTTCACCAATGTTCTGTCTCCCAGAGGACTGATGACAGAAGACAGAGGACAGAAGCTGCTCGAAGTTGGAAAAGTTACAGAGGTACGGGACAAACCCTCTGCTAACGCAAGAATCTTTCTGTAGAACATGGAAACCCTGTTCACCAATGTTCTGTCTCCCAGAGGACTGATGACAGAAGACAGAGGACAGTAGCTGCTAGACTTTGGAAAGTTTATAGGAGTAGAAAAAGAATCCACAATAACACAAGAATCTTTCTCTGTAACATGGAATCCCCGCTCATCAATGTTCAGTCTTCTGTCCTCTGAAAGACCGCGTCTACGAGAATTTAGAAACATAGTAACTCCTTCCTTCACATCCAAATGCAAAAAACCAAAAGCTTTCCTTCGGTCCCCAGAATCCAAACTTTGAAGTCTATTATTCCATTTTAGAATATATTGCAAAATTTTCAATCTTGCTTTCAGAAGACAGAGGACAGAAGACAGAGGTCAGACGCGTTAGCTTCGCTCACGCTAGACAGAAGCTGCTTGGAGTTGGCAAGGCAGCGGAGGATTGGGAAAAATCCGCTCTCAACACAAGAATCTTTCTCTGTAACATGGAATCCCCGCTCATCAATGTTCAGTCCTCTGTCTTCTGTCCTCTGAACGCCCTCTGACTCTCTATCCTCTGCAGGCCAGGAAACGGCCAACAAAACCAAATTTCGCTGGACCCAAAAGAGCCCCCCAGCCAATCCGATAGCAAAAGCATGCCTTACTATCGCGGAATCATGTCAATTCCATAGATAATTATCAAATATGCAATATATTTTTATATTATTATCAAAATGGTTCAGAAGACAGAGGACAGACGACTGAGGACAGAAGCTGCTAGACGTTGGAAAGGCAGCGGGGTTAGACGAAAAATCCACTGATAACGGAGGAATTCTTCCTGTAGAACATGGAAACCCCGCTCATCAATGTTCTGTCTCCCAGAGGACTGATGACAGAAGACAGAGGACTGAAGCTGCTTGAAGTTGGAAAAGTTACAGAGGTACGGGACAAATCCCCTGTAATACAGAAATCTTTCTGTATTACAGGGAATCTTCTCGCACCAATGTTCTGTCTTCTGAAAAAGCAATTGACTATACTAATCAATATGATAAGTATTTAGTTGTGATCAGGTCTTTTAAGGGTCAGGAGACACAAGAAATTTGGGAAGGTCGCTTTTCTAAAAAATATCCACCTGACATTCAGAAAAAAGCACAGATGAAGCTTGGTATGATCAACAACGTTGTGGAAGTAACGGAACTCCGAGTTCCGCCTGGGAATCGCCTTCATAAGTTATCCGGAGATAGAGAGGGTCAATATTCTATTTCAATTAATACCCAATGGCGGATTTGTTTTAATTTTGAAAACAATCACGCATTCAACGTCGAAATAACGGATTATCATTAGGAGACGAAAATGGTAAGAAAAAAGCTATTAAATGTTCATCCTGGTGAGATTTTACGGGAAGAATTCTTAGAGCCAATGGGTATTTCCGGTTATAGATTATCTAAAGAAACAGGGATTCCTGAGTCGAAGATTTCGGATATTATTCATGGGAAAAGAAACATTACCGCCGGTATCTCAATCAAGCTTGGTAAGTTTTTTGACTTAAATCCGCATTTTTGGATTGGCCTTCAAAACGATTTTGATATTCGGGAAGAGCAACATAAATTAGCAAAAATTCTTAAAAACATGAAGTCATATAAGGATTTTTATAAGGATCGGGACAGTAAGAAAGTGGCGCCATCCTTGGCTTAATCTTTTCATCGTAGCGCTGGCTCCGGCACCTAACTTCGACTTCAGTATGGGCGCCTCCTGCTTCGCGTAGTCACGCTCATCCAACACTTCTTGTTATTCTAATATAACCCGTATTTTATTCGAGTGTTGGACTAAAGCCCTGGCGCTTGCAGAGCACTGATGACTGAGGACAGAGAGTCAGAGGACGGAAGACAGAGGACAGAAGACAGAAGACAGAAGACAGAAGCTGCTCGAAGTTGGAAAAGTTACAGAGGTACGGGACAAATCCCCTGCTAACGCAAGAATCTTTCTGTAGAACATGGAATCTCCGCTCACCAATGTTCTGTCTCCCAGAGGACTGATGACAGAAGACAGAGGACAGAAGCTGCTAGATGTTGGAAAGTTTATAGGAGTAGAGAAAGAATCCACAATAACACAAATCTTCCTCTAGAACGTGGAAACTCCGTTCATCAATGTTCTGTCCTCAGTCCTCTGTCCTCTGATTACCTAACACTTATCCTGCCTTCCTCCTCTATATTGAGAAGGACGTCCGCCAGGGAAAAGTCATTCAATTTATCTTCTAAAGCTTTTTGGGCTTCTTGGAAAATTCCTAACAGTGCACCTTGAATTCTCTTTCCTACGGGACATTTAGGATTGGCGCGGGCATGAATAGAAAATAATTCCTCGGTCGATTCGACCGCTTTATACACTTCCAAAAGACGAATTTCCGCAGGAGACTTGGCTAAACTTGCTCCCGGAACACCTTGTCGCGTAACAACCAAGCCCGCTTTTTTTAGCTTTCCCAGGATGCCTCGCACAACGACCGGATTTGTTCCGATGCTACCCGCCATTCTTTGAGAAGTGATTTCCGCCGAATTTTCCAACTCTATCAGGGATAGGACGTGGATGGCGATGGCGTATCGACTAGGAATGGACATGCGAACGGTTACCTAATCAAAAGCCTTATTAATAATACCCAAGAAAGCAAGGAGAATTTTGATGCAAAAAGGATACGAATCTAGATCCTTCTCGATTCTCTTTTTCCCGACGAAACTTACATTTTGGATTTGCAAAGATAGGATAGGAAAAATATTATTTCTACTCGTTGATCATTCCACCGGGAGAATTCCGAATATGCGATCGAAGCTTTTTATACTTGCGTCCTTCTTTCTTATGGTATCGGCATGCGGAAAAAAGCTGCCGGTTTCCATGATAACCGCGACCTCGATGGAGAGCGGATTGCCGTTCGACATTCTGGAAGGGAAAAAATGGAGGCCCGAAAAAGGCGCGAATTTCGTGAAACTTCACGTTTATCCCGACGAATCGTTTTTACTTTCTAAGATCGAAATCGAATCCTGTAACGGTTCGTTTGCCGACTCGATCACTGCGTATATTAATTTTGATGAATATAGTCAGGATTTGACCGGGGGAGGATCCACCGCGACGGTGCAATTTTCCGCTCCTCGTAGTGCACGCTCCGTTACATTCAATTTTCATAAAAATACGGATATCTGCGTGGACAAAGTCGTTTTCTACGACGAAAAGGGATCCAAATTAGGCTGGAAATCCCCGAAAATAGTCGAGGCCTCGATAAAAGCTTCCGAAACTGCAAAGCCTTTCCTTTCCTACGACGTGATGAATCTATTCGATTCCCGTTACGAGTATGCTTGGGCGTCCGATAAAAAAGGCGCAGGTGTCGCCTTGGATTTCGATTTCAAAGAAAAACAGAAAATAAAGGCACTTAAAATTTGGAACGGATACCAACGTTCCGAACGTCACTGCCAGACCAATGGGCGTTTAAAAACCGCGACATTGACAGGGGACGACGGCTATAGTTCCAAGATCGAAGTTCAGGATACGCTCGGTCCACAAACGATTAACCTGTCTAAACCCTTCGAAGGAAAGAGACTTCGCTTAACGGTTGATTCCATTTATGAAGGAAAGGGTTATAAGGGACTCATCATCAGCGAACTCCGCTTTTCCGACGGTGACGATTGGATTTTGCCTAACCCGATCGAGCAAGTTAGGAAAATCGCTAAAGAAAACGCCCTTCAGTTTGCCGCGGCTAATATTAATAACGTTTTAAATTGGAGTTATGTGGGGGGAGAATACTCCGGGGAAATTCCGGTCAATTCCTCGTCGACGGAAAAGAGCTCTCCTCCGGCTCCCGAATCTTCCATGGATCAACCTCCTCAGGAAGAGCAGGTTTCGGACAAGTATCTAGTGTCGTCCAATTGGACTCTCAGACTCCGCTCGGATGGAAGTATGTTTTTGGAAGGAAATACCGAGGACGAAGGAATGGGAGGCAAAACGAATCGAAGTTTCTTTGCATTAGGAAATTATGAAGTGAAAGAGGCGAAGCCCGACGGTTTAAAACTTAGAATTTTCGGACTCGTTCGCCAGAGGACAAGCGAAGAGGAGTATTTCGGAGGAGACTGTAACGGGTGCGGAAGAGACTGCAATATGGGTGAATCGGATCCGAACAATTCCGAGAAAATATTTCAAGAGACGATACGAATTCGTAAAGTCGGCGACAAGATCTATCTTCAAAACGAAAATCCGGATAAGGTATTTCATTTTAAATCCCTCGAAATGAGTCAGGAGTAAGATTGCTATTTTTGAATCGTTTTTGTCTGGTCTTACTCTTCTTTTCCTTTTTCCATGCTTGCGGTAAAGAGGAAAAGCAGGAAGAGTTTTCGCTTACTCTAAAAGATAAGAAAGGCTCGGTACCTGTCCGGATCGAATGGATTCGTAAAGGATTACCCGGAAAGATGGAGCTGTACGAATTGGCGGCCCAAAGGCCGGTGCAACTCTGGGATACTAAGTCCGTTGCGACTTTGGAACAGGCGCCGATCTCGACTCCGATCGAAGCTTCGACTTTACTTCTTTCACCGGGAGAACTCCGGCGATTTGCGTTGGTCTATAAGAATGACACCAAAGAGGATTTATTTTTCTTTGCGGCTCCGCATTCGGTTACGCCGCCCGAATACGGTTTCGGATTCAAATTCAAATGTTTATGCGTAAACCATCTATTTAAGGTGGAATCGGGAAAGGTTTGGTACAGAATCGTCGAGTTGAGAACGATGCCGAATTGGGCAAGCGAGGAATTTTCGATCACTCACACCCTGGTCAGAGTGGATCCGTCCCAGGCTAAGGAATGGGAATCCTCGAGATCCCGGTCGATATCGGACGATTGACCGCAAATATTCCGTTTGTGCATCGACAATCGTTTTACGAAATACTAATTAATTGTTTTGGCAATAAAGGGCTTTGGATTGAAACGAGCAGTCTGCCTGGGTTCCGTCGGCGCGCGTAAATTTTCCGGGGGACGAATTGTTGCCGTCGATGAAGTCCGCTTCCAACACTCCTCCGTCCGGAAAAGAGACTGTGGCCTTTCCTTTTAGGATGCCGTCGGAAAAATTCCCTTCCACGATCGTTCCGGTCGCGAAAGTATATGTTCCGGGGCCTTGTTTTTGATCCGCGGAAAAATTTCCGTTAAATTGATCCCCGTTTTTATACTCGAATTTACCGGTCCCTTCTCTTGCACCGTTCTTAAAATTTCCGACGTATTTATCTCCCGTCGAATATACATAAACTCCGGAACCGTTTTCGCAATCTCCTTGTTCGCACCGACCGTCTTCCCTAGCTTCGTCCGAAAGATCCGCCGAGCGAGAATCGGACTTCCGGGTTTCGGAGGAGGAATCTGCGGAAACATCCGGATTAGCGGGCGGCTCCTTCGTATTCGGTGCACTTGAGCAATTGATCCAAACAGATACGCATAACGTAGAGAACAGAATCGAAATCGGTCGGAATGGAAAGACGAGCATGACTGAAATTTTGCGACGTATTCTCCGTTTCGTCAACCGGAAATCATTGCAGAAGTTCTCTTACCGGCATCGCTTGCTGGTTTAAAAAACTGGGAAGACGCCTACGAATTCTCAAGTAAATCAAATAATAAACGAACCGAAGTGCGGGATGAAACAGTAATTTGTCCAAGATCCGGTATGAACTTTGTCGGCGGACGAAACGTTTGAGCATGGTGCGGGCAAAAAAACCGATCTTTTTCCTTTGCGGAAGTATGTGGAACTGGTAGGCGTTCGAATACTGAAGTGCGTATATCTTTGCCTTTTCTATTGTCTCTTGAAAAATAGGGTCGCTCTGGCTTGGATCGGTCGCATATAATAGACGGCGACAAAGCAGGAGTAAATAAAACGTGTCCCGTTGGAACTCGAATTCGTAAGGAAGTTTGAGCGCCTCGGCAATTTGTCGCATTTCTTCCAAAAGTCGAAAGGCGGCTTCTCCTTGATGTATCGAATACATTCCGTTTTTTGAAAGTGCCGAATAAAGAAATCTAAATGGATCGGAAATGGTAACCCTGTCCCAAGTCACGTGCAATAGGGGAGGGATCCTGACTCGATGAAGGTAATATGTGTTTCGTGCGAATTCCGGATCGTAAAGCAGGTCCTCTATAACCCTGTCGCTGAGTTTTAGAAAGTGAAGAAATTCGTCGGAATTGGAGTTCCCGAAAAATCTACGAACGCATTTTTCGACCGACCAGTTCTTAGTAAAAAGTTTTAAAGCTACGAAAGTATTCAATTCGTTCCAATAAGAAGAATGCTTTAGAAAGGTAAAGTTTCGGAAAGAAGACCAGCCGCCGGTCTGAGTCCAAATGCTGAGGCCGACCATGTTTTTGGCATTCTTAAGTTGGATTCTGTATCGATCGTAAAACCATCCGATAAAGGAGGGAAATTCGCCGAATCCCTCGTATTCTCTTCGAGCCTGTAGTTCTATCAATTTCGGACGGTCATCCTCCAGGAACAGCGGGTTTAGAGGAAGATAGCGGAAAAAATCACCTTCTCCGTATTTCATGGAGATGATCAAAGATCGACTATGGATGTTTCTGAAAACGTTCCGATAGGTCTCCGGATTCCAAATCAGGTCTCCGATCTCGTAAGCTCCCAACGTCCAGGTCCTAAATATTAATTTTTTATTATATTTTTCGAAGACGGGTAGAATCCGGTTTAAAAATTCGTTGACTTCTGCAGGCGTTCTCAATAAAAGTTTACTTCGAAAATCCCCCCTTACATCCACTCCGTCCGATTCTCCGATTCGAAGAACGATTCCGTCGACCTCCGGAAAATCCCGAAAGAAGGATTCCAGACCGGTCATGAAAATCTTCGTCGAATGATCCAGATTTCCCTTCGTTTTCTCTTCGAGATTTTTATTGGAAGTGAAGAAATCCGTCGTGAGAAATATCTTCAAATTCGCTTCCGAGGCGATCTTAAACAATTTCTTATATTTCTTTCGATAGGAGGAAATTTTCCGGTTCAATTCCCGGGAATAAAAAGGATGAGGTATAAGATAACAAAGTTCGTCTATCGTAACGGCGTTGAATCCGAGTTTGGATACTCTTTTGGTATAAGTACGGAAGGACTCGCGGACGCGTTTATGTTTTTTTTTGGAAGGGAAGGAGGATTTATTTTTTTCCAAGGAGATCAGCGGGGCCTTGGACCAATTTACCGTTCCTTTTGCATGCTCTAAGAAAAAGGGTGCGGAGGTGTCTACGATCGTTAAAAATTTTTGAGACATGGATTTATTCTGAATTACGATTGTATCTAAAGGATTCCACGAAGGCGGCAACTAGGATCAAAGTCCCTCCCAGGAATTCTTCCTTTCTTGGAAATTCCCCCAGAACCAACCAAGCAAGAACCGCGGAATAAACCGGTTGTATTGTCGAAAGTAAACCTACAGTCTTTACTTTCATTTTAAATACCGCCTTAATGTACATCGTATGTCCGATCGCCGTGAAAAAGGTTCCTAATAAAAATACCAAGGCCCAATCTTGTCCGCTTTTGAAGGTATCTTCCAGAAAGAGAATCGGGGAAAGTATTACGCAGGATGCCACGCTTTGATGGAACATCACCTGCGAGGAGCCGTGTCCGGATAGATATTTTTTTGTCAGTAGATTTCGTACTGCTAGTGTAAGAGCGGATATAAGCCCTATGATCACGCCGACAAAATATTCGTTGGCAATGGTAAATTCCGGAACTAAAAACCACATCCCCACGCATACGAAGCCTGCCATAGCGATATCGGAAACTTTCAGCTTTACTTTGAAAAAGAAAGGTTCGAGTAAAACCGTCCAAATAGGATGAGTGAATAAGGTTAGGACGGCTATCGCTACGCTGGAAATTTGCGCGGACGAGAAAAACGTCACCCAGTGAGCGGCGAGAAGAACTCCTAATCCTAAAGAGATCCTGTTGTCGCGTTTGGAAGAGAAAAGGATCGGTCTTTTTCTTAAATAAAGAAGGGATCCGAGGAGAAGACTAGAAAATAAAGTTCTTCCCCAAGTGATTACGGAAGGAGAATAGGGAAGGAGATGAGAGAAGAGTACGTTCCCGCTGATAATCAATTGGGAGATTTGGAATTCTAAATAGGTTCGGAGACGATTTTCTTCCATGGAAGTTCGTCTAGTTTTGGAATACCGTAAGAAAAGAAAAGGAAATCCCTCGCGGAGATTTCCTTTTTAAAGCGGCTGTAATAATTCTTTTAACGGAATTAGTTATGCAATTTGAGTGATCGTTGAAGGGGTTTCCTTTCCGAGGCGATTGGCTCGGAAAATGCTACCGAAATCGTTAAATCTAATTCCGTATCGTCTCATCGCCGGATGAACAAAGGGCGCCACCGCTTGCCGGAGATAGAAAGGCTGATTCACTACAAAGTGATGAATTCCGTGGGTACTACCGAAATTAAAGCAGAAGAGATGCAGCGGAAGGAGAAGCCAGGAGTTTAGAACCTGAGTCTGATCATACAATCCCTTTACGTCCCCGTAATAATGCATATTGGACGAGACGATCTGAATACTAGTTTGGCGGATCCAATTAGGTATTAAGTAAACGACCGCCGAAATATTTAGGAATGTGCGGATTCCGTCCAGCCAAGCAGGTTCGCTTATCGGCTTTCCTAAATAATCGTTAATAATGTAAAACGCATTCAGGAAAAGGAAATTATACCATAGATGATAAAAGATCACGAGGTAAGGCCAGCTGGATCGAGTGATTTCTCTCCGCTTAAATTTGGGAGCTTCCTTTCTGAGTCTATGAGCTTGAAAGAGAAACGATAGATTTCCGTCGATCATCGTCAAAAGACGTTTTAGGCCGAAGTTCATTCCGTTTCCGATCAACCTCTCCTCGATATCCTCCTTATGGCCGGAGACCTTGTGATGCAGGGTATGGATCATTCTTCTATACCAGGGACTAACGGTATTTCCCCTAAAGATCCATACGACCCAAAACATAAAGTTTTGCTTTTTTAGGTTATCCTTATAATAAAGGTTATGGATCAAATCATGTTCGATTTCGTGCAACAACGACGCTAAAATTCCGTTTGCGAGGATGCAGGTCCAAGCGGGAATGAATCCGGTGATATACAAGCCGGCAAATAGCAGCATTCCGACAGCGGATCCGACGGTGATTCCCATTCCTAATCGGTCCTGGTTTTTTAAAAAAGGGAATCTTCTCCGTAGTTGTCTATCTCGGAATCGGATCCATTTCATGATCCTTTTACTTCTTTCCTTATCGGAAAGTTTTAGACCCGGTTTGGTTGGAACTATTCTTTGCGTGATTGCAGTCATCGGTTTCCTCTCCATCTTTTCGATTGAATCGAATTTAACCGATTTCTGGTCTACCGTCGTCCCAATAGATCGAATGCCACTTGATGTTTCGTCCTAAACTATAAATTACGACTGCCCGGAGGTCCGGTATTCGGAAGGAGTCTGGCCGGTGTGTTTCTGAAATGCCCTGTGGAAGGATGATTTTGTCCGAAATCCGACTTCGAATGCGATATCTAGAACGGATCGATTCCGATCCGTCCGCAAAAGTTCACAGGCTTCTCGAATCCTAAAATCGTTTACGAACGCTGCAAAGTTTTTTCCGAGTTCTTGGTTGATTAATTCGGAAACCTGATGGGTCGAGAGAGCGAGCTCGTCGGCTAAATCGGCCAAGCTTAACTCCTCGTCTCGATAGAGCCGATCTTTTTCCATAATTTGCAAAAGGGTCTCTTTGAGAGCCGCTCGGTCTAGCCCCTGCAATAAGGAACGGGAATATTTCTGGCGCGTAGCCTGCGCTACTTCTTGCAAAGCCCGAAAAAATTCCGGACGTTTATGGCCGATCAAATAGGCAAGGCAAAGGCTACAGCTCATCATCGCGGAGTTTTCCAACAGGTACAATGGATTGCGGGTAAGCAGATAAATCGCGCCTAAAACCAAATTCCAGAGAGTCGCCAAGACTAAGAAAAGAAGGATGCGAGTGGTCCATTCTTGCCGTAAAATTTCCGGACGAAAAAGATCCGAACTCTTCGTTAAAATAGCGATCACATATCCTAAGAGTAAGGTCAGAGGGACAAACAAAATCATCTCCCCGAGGGTGATTCCCGGTCGCGAGAGGAATGTCGAGATGGAAATCACCATCTGATCTTCGGAAACAAAAATGCCCAGCAGATAGATGACCCAAAATGTTAGCGGGAGAAATAAATGGATTTTACTCAGGCCAAAGTATCCGAATGATTCGGTTTCTCTTTCTACGCTTACTTGGTGAATTCCATAGAGAACGGGACCGACACAGCCTAAAGTCGGTAAATAAGCGAGAGATAGGAGCGGCATCGTCTGATAAAAGCCCGAAAGGATGGAGGCTGAGCATGCTTGGAAAATCCCAATCGAGGCAAACAGCAAGGCCAGGAGTCTATTCAGGGCGGTTTTTCGTTCGATAACGATCTGCCCTAAACACATAAGAAATCCCAGAGAAATACCGAAATGAACCATCCACCAAAGAATCGCCAACCACGGGCCGGTTTCAGGCTGGTTTCCTAGTAAATAGGATGAGTTTGGCATGCCAAGAAAGATCCGACTAGTTTGCCGAGCTGTCAAGGAATTAGAGGACAGAGGACAGAGGACAGAGGACAGAGGACAGAGGACAGAGGACAGAGGACAGAGGACAGAGGACAGAGGACAGAGGACAGAGGACAGAGGACAGAGGACAGAGGACAGAGGACAGAGGACAGATAATTATTTCTATTACCCTGACAACAATTTTTTTAAAAACGAATTATGTTGGAGCTCCTGTGCGATAGATCTTTCCTCTACCTTAGCTGCCTTTCCGACATTGAGCAGCTTCTGTCTAGCGTGAGCAAAGCGAACGCGTCTGTCCTCAGTCTTCTGTCCTCTGAAAACGAATTATGTTGGAGCGAGGTGCTACTGGATTTTCGGGGAGCGTCAGCAATTTTGTGTAAATGACGATTTTTAAAAAGATTCGTATGTTAGAATGGATCTTTCCTCTGCCTCAGAGGGTTTCCAACTAGTAGTAGCTTCTGTCTAGCGTGAGCAAAGCGAACGCGTCTGTCCTCAGTCTTCTGTCCTCTGAAAACGAATTATGTTGGAGCGAGGTGTTACTGGATTTTGGGGGAGGGTCAGCAATTTTGTGTAAATGACGATTTTTAAAAAGATTCCTATGTTAGAATGGATCTTTCCTCTGCCTCAGAGGGTTTCCAACTAGTAGTAGCTTCTGTCTAGCGTGAGCAAAGTGAACGCGTCTGTCCTCAGTCGTCTGTCCTCTGCGCGGGAGCTCCCACAAAAAAGTCTTCATAAAAAATACTTGGCAAATCCAGAGATTTATGATATAGAGCCAAGCACCCTCGCCCACGAGCCCTCCTCCGCCACCCGAAATCAGGGTGGGGGCCCACCGAATAACCCATACTAGTACGATAGTACCGCTGCCTTTCCAAAAACGTGAGGCTCCGTCCTCCATAACCTTTCCAACCTCGAGTAGCTACTGTCTTCCGTCCTCAGTCTTCTGTCCTCTGAAAGTCGCAAATGATCTTTTGAGACTCGCTAGGGTTCCCATGGCATTTTAAATAACAATTGTTATGTAAAAATTTTCTCTTTTGCGTCGTATCTTTTTTTTTCTTAAAATTATTTTTTTTAAACGCCGGATTAAAATATAAGAGTGATATAAGACGGCTCTATGTAGCGGTCGCTATACTGTGTTTGCTTTCTCAAAAGCGGATTGGAATAGCGAAAATGATTCAGAAGCTTCTTTGTATCCTCTTTGTCCCCTTACTGTTCTTGTGTTGCAAATCTAAGAACGATGCGATAGCTCCGGCCAGTTTTTATGATAATATTCCTACAACCGGGCTAAGACTGTTTAATCTTCTTGATAACTACCCGTCTTTGAAAGCGGGATTTCAGAGTCTCCAGCCGATCCCTTTTAATAATCGTCTCGAAAGTTCGATGACCATTCCCTACCGGGAAGACATCGTCGGGTTTTTACGTTCTTCGAGCGATATGCTTCTGAATCCTAACGCTCATGTCAGACAATCTTTATTAAAAGTCCATGATCTTTTAGATCGAATCGATAATGCACCCAATCAAGCTTTCGATACGTTACAGCCTTGGTTAGAAAAGTTAAGAGTCTACCAAAGGCCGGTTTTACGAAATCTGTCTCCGATAAGTCAGTCGGCACTGGCATACATGTACGCAACGTATTCCAAAGAAACGATGCACGGAAAATTCCAAGAGCTCGCTTCCGTTTTGCGGGATCCTGAAATTAAAATCCTATTCGTAGAACTCGAAGACGTATTAGACAAGGCGCTGAATCGGAATGCCAATGCTAAGGCCGCGGTGCAAGGTTTACTACAAGGAATGGTCGACCCTTCGCTCATTGCGGATAAGGTAATGAAGCAAAAATTGATTCAGATTATTTCTTCCATCGGAGATTCGTTCAACCAAAGGGCGGGCTTCAGCGATTTTAAATCCTCGGATACCGTACTAAAGGAATTAATTATTAATCTGGAAAAGTATTATACGTTGGGAGGTGGCGTCTATTCCGATCCGACTTTGACGGATTATACGGACGCCGCTTACCCATCGGAATTTTCCATACTTTTAACCGAAGCCTTTCGGTATCTAAGGCCTATGCTGTCTTTCGGCGGAAGCTACACTGCGGACCCGAACGTTATTCTTTCCTTAAAACTGGCGCAGAATGTCGCTAATTTCGATTTTTCTAGGAGCATATCCGGAGTGGATTTTTCGATTCACGAATTGGTACGGATGGATGCTCTCGGCAGAGATAGGGTTAACGATACGAATAGTAGTCCGGTCACAGCGCTTGAATCTCTCATGTTCATTTTGACGCTTTCGGATAAGTTCGGTTTTCGTTGGGAAAATCCTGCGGATACGTCGATGATGCGCTTGGAACCGAACGGATCGGTAAACGGAGGTCCGATGACCGGCGGAGTTCTTACCGTAGGAGATAGCATTTACTCCCTCGGATCGACGATGACGGGAAGTATCGGGATAAAATCCTTTATGAACCAGAGTTCTGTGGACGGCGCCGTTTTCAGAAACGGAGATGCGACTACTCCTACACCGTTTACGATTTCGATTAATACGCCAACGTTAACTCTTTTGGAGGCACCGGATCCGAGCATACTTCCGTCGGCTAACAATACCGTCTATACGAAAACGATTCCGTTTATTATGAAATTGATTAGGAATGTCCTTATTTCGGGGGGAGGGCCTTACTATAATCGGAACAGAACCGATGCATCGGGTGCGATCTATACGATTGACGGAAAAATGTACAAGGATTCGAACGGGGTCGACCTGATTTATAAATCCAGTTGGAACACATCGGAATATAGAATTAAAGTCTCTAATACCGCCAGCGGTGCCTGCAATAGTACCAGCCTTTGCCGCTGGGTCGGACCAGGCGGAATGGAGACTAACGCTAATTATGCGAATAATTCCTTTACTCCTGTCCCCTCGGGAACGAACGCTTCCGGTGCGAAAGGCTGGAGCATTCCGGTTTGGGAGATCGCGAAAGACGATCAAACTCAAAGAGCGGTGAGTTCGGGTGAGGAAGCTCTTTATAAGAATTTTCAATGGCTTTTGCATGAAAAGCGGATGGTCGCAGTCATTCCTCTTCGAGCCTCCTTGGGGGCCGGAGTTCCGTATAAAATGGCCGCGTACGTTACTCTTATCGCAAACGGATTAACCGGTCTAATGGGCGCGACTCCGATCTTGCAGGACGGAACTAATTGCTCCGATAAAATCAACGGTATTTGGAGATTGAAACAGACGTTTCTAAAACCGGGTTGTGCGTCGTCTACTCAGCCGAATTTCAGACAACCCGGCATTCCCATCCTTCAGGCGAATTATTCCGATCTTCCCGGAGACAGCATGTTCTATTTGGAAGCCTGGGATTACGGCACTACAGGTTCCGGTTCGTTGACGTTTAACAGTTTAGGCGATACTAGCGTTTACAGTATTTTTTATCCTCCGACTTCTTCCTACGGAGTGATTCCGCAAGTAATCGCGGCAAATTTCTCGGTCATGGAAAGGCTTTCCTTCCTAACTTCCAGTCGCGTATTGGCCTCTTCGCCTGCCGATCCGACTCTTGGGAGCTCGGTCGATGCCTCTTGGGACCAACGAAACCGTTTACTCCCGCTGATTGTCGCTCTTGCGCAAACTTTGGACGATCAAGTCGATTCGGTTAACGGTAAAAATCCGTTTCAATTTCTAACAGGCCTTAGCGGAAGCTTAACTCGTCCTCTATTAGGAAGAATCACCGATACGGAACCCGGCTCGGGAGGAAGGCAGATTGATGTCGTGAAAATCGTGAACTCGGATTCGAGCGTACGAAGCAATTCGGCTGGGCCCAACGAATATTTATTTCGATATCTGGATCCGGTTACTCAGAAGCCGATTCGGTCCCCCATTTCCATTCTTTCTGAAAATGACAGGCGCTACCAGGACGGCTTATTGAATTTAATGTCCCGCACGAACCTTATATCGACGTTTGTGCAAATGATGGCCGAGATGGGAAGACCGGAAAGAGCTGCCGGAGCCGTTCTTACATTTCAATCCTTAGCGAATCTTTTGGGAGAAGTAAAACTTACAAACGAATCTCCCACCGCGATCCAATACAATTTGCAAACGTATTTGGAATCGGTCCGCGATATGTTGGCGGCCTATCCGGGAACAAGATCGTCTAACGTGTATGATCCGGATTGGGATAAAGTGGGGGCCTGGGCAGTTCGTCTTCGGGATTATTTCTCCGCGGGCTCCGTCTATAGTTTGATTCCGACTGTCGACTTTTCTCTCGACATGGTGATCGATAACGTTCCAAGTACGACGGAGATCCAAGGTATTTTAAATCTTCTCGGGTCCTTATTCCGCAATTCGGACGGAAATCAGGATTATCTCATATCGAATTTGCTTAGCGGAGACACTCCCGATTTAATCGATATCGCTTCACCCAACGGACGGAGTATTGTCGGTGTCATGATGGGACTCGTCAAGACGGGAGAATTTTATTCCTACCTCGAAGCCGATATGAGCACTCCATTTCCGCTAAAAGCGATCTTTACGGATACGAAACGCCTGATCGCGTCCGATATGATTCAGACTCCGCAACAAGATTCCAGCTCCTTATTATATACCATGGGAGTCCTAACGGGGATTTTCGCCGACATGGCGGCAGGCGGTCGAAAACAAATGCCCGGCGGCTTTACCTTCTACGACAGATTTAATCAGGACGAAAATTCGGACACCTACTGGAACCGACTTATAACGATCTTCACTCGATGAGGCAGAAATATGAATACGAATCGAATCAAACGTAATACTTTCCCAAGAATCAAACAAGGATCGATTAAAAAAATGAAGAATAGAAAGACGTTCAATTTAGGCAAAAACACTGCTCGATTTTTCGTTCGATTCGTTTGCATACTCGTAATAGCAGCCTCGTTCGGTTTTTGTAAACCTAAGAACGGAAGCAGCTTGGACCTTTCGGATATATTCGATATAGGTTTCTTTTCCTTCGGAAAAGGATCGGGCTCGGATCCGAATCTGCAGTCGTATAACAGCGTTGATAATAGTGTGGCCCAGTTGCCCGTGGATTTCGGTGCCACGAGTCCGCAAGCGGTTTTGTTCATCAATTCTTTGGATAACGTGGATCGTTATAAGGAATTGGAAATCCGTTTCTCTCACCCGATGAATAAGACGATTACTCAGGCTAATTTTTCCATTGTGGGAACGGGCGGGCCGCTCTTAGGACCGAATCCCGGCGGAGAGTTTTACTGGATGAGCAGTCAGAAACTTCGATTCAAGTCGTATCGTGAATTCAGACCTGCTGAAAATTTTACGCTGGCAATCACTTCCGGGGCGTTGACGATTTCGGGAACCGCTCTCCAAGGTTATTCCGTTCAATTCAGAACGGCGGTCGATTATAGCTTAACGAATAAAATCACTCAAGGCAGTCAGTATACTTTGAACGGGAATAACGATATTACCTTCGATCAGTCCGCTGCATTGCAATTAGTTTCTACATTTCAAAATCCTGTGGTGGCGAATAATTACATCCAAGGAATTACGCTTAATAAGGTCGGTTCCACGAATTCTCAAACCATTTGCAATTCTCCTCCCTGTTCCATGAGTTCTCCCATCGCTCTAACTCTCGATACTTCCCAGATTCCTCCGACTGTGGGCGGAAACACTTATTATTACGAAATCAAGGCAACGAACGGAAAAACGTTCCGCAAATATTTCAGCTTTAACTACGGAAGATTAGAAAATCCTGATAATCTACTTCCGTACGTGGCGGACGGTATCATGGACGAAGCGCAGATGCTTCCTTTTTTAGGAAAGGCGATTCAGAAATTTACGACGGGTGCGTTCAAGGTTTTGGATTCGACCGGTGTTCCGAGAACCTTCCAAGACTTTCTGCTCGGATTACCGAATTATCCTAAGCGTCAATTTTATGAAAACGGACAATGGACGATCGGCGAAGCATGCATGAAACCGGACGGACTCATGTCAGGGAATGCAAACTTATCCGCTTTCCAAAATTATTCCTATATATCCGTTTTCGGATCCAAGCCGGGAGCGGAGGGAAAAGGATATTGCTGGGTCCGACCCGCCTCCTGCGGTCCCTCGGATAACGGGGGACCGAACGATTATGGTCCTCCGTTTCACCCTAATAGTAGCTGGAATTGGAGCGATTACAATGCATGCCAATCGGGAAATACCGCTAAGTGCCAGGCGATCACGCATTGGAACGAGCCCGCTTGGAGTTACTGTCATTATCCTACCGACGTAAAACAGTATGACGGCTATACTGCGACAGCCTTTTCCCCGTTTGGAAGACCTAAGGGTAAGATTTCGACGATGTGCGACGATACGGTGGATATCGATAATGCGGTTAGTTGGATATCCTGCCTTAAAACCTTCGGGGATGTGAGCGCGGTATCACCGGGACCGTTTTCCAAGTACAGCGCAACATTGAATATTACCAACCAAGGCATCGCAAACGGTAGCGCTGCCGTGAACATGGATGTGTATGTTACCGATATGCGTCTGCCTAGGGCGGTTCGTTGCGGCTCCAATAATGCCACTTACGGATGCAGTGCAGGTGTCGGAACCCAACTAGGCAATGTCGTCGCCGACTTAAAGGTAAATCCCGGTGCGGGGGCGGTGGCTCCCGGGTTGGGGCTCGATCTAAAATCCAGATACGTCGAGGTGGATTTGTTGGTCGTTTCTCGCTTTGAAGATTGGTTCGGAACCTTTATGGGTCCGGGGGCTCAATTGATTTTTACTACAACGGCAAAATTGAACTGGGATCCGGCGGTCGAAGGTGTGCTGAACGGGTCCGGCTACGACTGGCAAAATGTTCAACTGTCCAAGCCGAGACTTGCTACTGCAAGAGCGAGAAACACTCTCAGCGTAGGAAGCGACGGATTGATTACGATGAACGTTCGCACACCGTTTACCGTTAACGATTCCTATTTCCCGGATAACCCGAGCACGGCCGATATCCTATCGAATCTGAATAATTTCTTCGTTCTTCCCTGGTCCAATCCGAACCATTTATCTATGTCCGGCCTGTATCCGGGCGAGGATACATCCGATTTTATGTGGACGTCTCCGATGACCTATTTAGGCGGTAGCGAGCAGTTCGGAACCGTCATTGCGGCCATCGTGGGAAGCCAATCCATCCAGGATATGGCGGGAACTACGGTCCCTCTCGTGAAGCAAATTATCACTCAGTATATGTTAAAGGACATCGTAACTAGAATTGCGCCGAACGTTCTCAATTCGGTGATCGCCGACTTACGGGATACAGGAGTAACCATTACTCTTCCCGATTATTTACCTTCGCCCTTGGGTAATTTTCCGTTAAACGTGAGGTTTAAGTTAAATACGGATGCGATCATCAAGCACGACGGAACGAATAAAGGTTTAGTGACCTCGCTCGATTTTGCGTTTACCAGCAGTTATAGTCCGGCTGCGGGACTTCGCACTCAATCGGGAAAATCGGGGATGGTATCGACGAGGGCTTGGACCGCAGCCAATCCGCCGCCTTCCGGCTATCAGTTCACACAGTCCGCTAGCAATCCCGGATTTCTAATTTCAATGCATACGGATACGATTTCACAGGCGGCTTTCCATCTCTGGAAAAGAAGGGGACTCGATATCGTACTGAACCAGCAGTTCATCAACGGAATGAATTCTTTTGCAGGATCCGATCCTTTATTCGCCCTGACCACCTCATTCTTGAAGGCTTCGCCCTTGGTGACGATATTGGTTCCGGGAAGAACTAAATTACAAGGTTTGAATGCTTCCAACCAGCTAGCGCCTCCCGTAAAATCGTACGACGATATCAATATGGTCATGTCTCCGATACTTGCACCGAACGTAAAATTTAAGCCCATGACTTCCACAAGCGTGCCGAAAATGCGTCTTTACTTTACGGAAATGCAACTGCAGATCATCGCGATAAAACCGAGTTCCTGCGCCGGATTATCAAGCGACGATCTAGCCGATTGTTCGGCCGATACTCGCCCGCCCGGATCTCAGCAGACTTTGGGAACGGTCCGAATTAGTTTTGCGGCGGATGCCGATTTTCGGTTTAAAACCTTCTCCAACCCGACCGGAAATCCGAGTTTAGCCAATCTGAACGCGCTACAGGTAATTTTGGATCCTGCAAATAATTTGGATTATGCCGTAGAAGTTTTGGAAGGAGCGACAAACAATCCTTTCGGATTGGATCCGGAAGGAGTCAAGGCAGTCATTTCTCCCTTAGTCACTACATTGATCGTTCCGATGGTAAACAGTATCATGAAAGAGATACCGATGCCTTCTACGATCACATTCCCGAAACTTAGGAACCCTGCCGCTACTTCTTCGCCCTTAAATCTTTCTACGGCTTGCGCAATTAGTGCAACAAGCGATAAAGTGCAGTTCTTTACCTTGAATACGCCGCAGACGAACGACCCGTATCTTTTAGGAGGAATGCGTTTTGTCGGGCAAGCGGTCACTGATCCCGCTTCCTTGATCGTCTGCCCGTAAAAAATTAGGACAGCACTCGATTCGAGAGGGAACCTCACCGTTTCCCGAGTCGAAAACCGGAGGAAAAATAACTCCGGTTTTTTTCTCGTAGGAATATTTTCGTATTCTTTATGCTGGATTAGAATTCTACCTTCCTCTATTCTCGTCGCCTGCAAACTTTCGAAACTGTTGAGAGATGAACCGGGCGAGGTCCGGCTCCCTCCTACTAGGTTCGCGCGGATCTTATTATTGTGAGCATTTATTCACAAAATTTGCCGTATTCTAGGAAATGGGTTGCAGTAATCCTTATAAGATAGGAAAGGAAAGTCGATCATGACGTACTATCAACTCTCCTGCTATCTGGTAGTCACGGTATTAGTTTACCGAACTGTCCATAATTTGGTTCTTTTCGTTCGGAACCGAAAGCAGGTATATTTGCTTCATTTTGCTTTTTTGCAGATATCCTACGGAGCTTATTTATTCTTTTTTATTCAGACGATTAACGCGGAAAGTATCGAGAAGGCTTTGCTTTGGGAACGATTGGAAAACACTGCGGTTCCTTTTTTCGGAACGTTCCTCGTACTTTTTGTGAACAGTTATCGCAGAATATTCAGCCGGGATTTTACCTACCTCTATATTTTCTTAAATCTTCTTCTCTCCGGAATTCTGATAACGGATCCGAATGCGTATACGATCGAACTTTCTCACCCTAGAAGTTTCCCGTATTTGGGAATCGTGATCTACGAAACCAAACAACCGATCATCGTTCAGTATTTATACATATCGGGAATGATGATGATCTTTTGGACCTTGTTCAAAGTGGCGAATCAATTCCTGAAAAACCATTTTCGAAATCCGTTTCTATTATTCGGACTGATTCTATTTTTTACGTCGATGATTTTGGATATTCTAGTAGCGACGGATGTCCTTCCGATCCCGTACACTTCGCATTTTAGTTTTCTAGTGTTAATGTTCTCTGTTGATAGTTTTCTTACCGTAAACAAATCGGAAAGGGAAGTACGGCTGGAATTCAAAGAATCGATCGCCAAATGGTTGCACGGAAGTATCGCTCAATCCGAAACGATTCTAAACCCGAAAGAGGCGGCGGTTTCCGGTTCGAAAGAATCGGGGGAGATCGGACGGTCACCGTTGAGTCGTAAAAAGGCTTCTAGCCAGCTGATCCTAAAAGTGAAGGCTATGGGTCCCCTGGAATTAGAACTGGACGGTAAAAAAATATCCGCTTCCGAATACTCGAGTAAGAAGAAACTGCTTAAATTAATTAAGCTTCTAATCGTGAGATACGGAAAAGGGATTCATAAGGAAGAACTTTTAGAAAATCTTTGGCCTGGTATGTCCGAAAAGAATGCCCTAAACAGTCTTCACGCTTTGCTGTTCCGTTTACGCAAGATTTTAGGAAATCCGGATGCCCTGGTTTTTGCGGAGGATCGACTGTATTTCCATCCCGATCTAGTGATCGCCGACTTCTCCGAATTCGAGCGGGAACTGGAGCAAGCCCACAGATTGCTTAGAAACAAGAAAGAAGAGGATGCCATTCTAAATTTTAAGAAGGCCCAAGAATACTACCGCGGGGACTTTTTCGAATTCGACCTCTATTTTCCGGAATCGGATCTTAAGCGGGAATATCTGCGTAAGAATTTGATCGAAACATACAGGATTCTCTGCGAATTCTCCCAAAAAAAGGTGGATTTCGATGCCTTGTTTTTGGAGTCGGAAAGCTGGATTCGCCTGGACGATCTGGATGAGCGCGCCTGGAGATTTCATTTTGAGGCATTGCAACAATTGGATCGGAAAAATGAGGCCCTGCGTAAATTTGAAGACCTCAAAAAGATTTTGAAGAAGGAATTAGGAGTAGAGCCGGAAGCGGATACGATGGCCCTGATCGAGAGGATTCGGACCAGTTCTTCGGTTGCCTAAAAATTCGGCATACTCGCAGATTCATTCATTTCGTTCGTTCGATTTAACCCGGTAACATTTAAATTTAGAATAAAACGATCATTAGAAAAAAAATAGTTGGACGTAACTCTGTCCTTTCCATAGGTTTTCCAGAGTTCGCCAAACTTTAAGTGGAAACGTTTCTCCAGCCTCTTATGAATAAACTGACAACTTTTTTTGTAACGATTGTTACAATAAATCTTTTGAATTGCTCCATCGTTTATAGGGTGACCGGTCGCACCCTGAATTCCTATGCCCAGGACAATCTAGTTCCCTATCTATTAGCCTCCGACGATTTGGATTCGGTTTGCGTGGGCGGAACCGCGTTGGGTCCGTTGGTGGCATCATTCGAGAGAGTGGGTTCTTCGGTGGAATTACCCGTAATGGTGGCTCAGATGGGGGCCGGTATTTGCGCCGAACGAAAGGCGCAAGAGGCCGAACTGCTATATCTTGCAGCCGTTCGCAAAGGTCGAGGGGAAGAAGCCTCCGATTTTCAAGCCGTGCAGATTCGTCACCACGGGATTGCTGCAAAACGGTACGGGGAATCCTATAATCGGTTTCTACAATATTTCGGAGAATGGAAGGGCAAATGCCCGTCCATGGACGATGAAGAAGAGTTTTATTTTATGGTCGGTTTGGCTTCCGGCCTTCTTGCAATTTTACATGACCGTGCCGCTCAGGGGTTTGCCGGGATTACGACTGAAATTCCTTCTGTGGTCTCTCAGGCTTCCAAATGTCTGGATCCGAAAAAATGGTGGGGAACTCCCTTGGCTTTCGAAGCCGTGGTCTGGCTTTCCGTTCCGGGAGCCACTCCGGAAGGAAAGGACCCGTTCAAGCATTTGGAGGAAGCCGTAAAACTAGGGGATCAGGCTGGGGTTCGGCTGGCCAGGGCCTTCCAGCTTCAGGGTGTCGCCGGACGGGGCAACGTCGAACTGATGAAAAAACTCATCCAAGAGCACGCAAAGGCTGTACACCAATCTCCCGCTAAAAAGGAATACAGGCTCCTAGAGACGTTTGCGGAAAGCCTGTCTCGGCATGAATCCGATAAAATTTGGGTCAAGGAAACAGGACATCGTGGTCCGATTCATTTCGGAAGTTTTCCCGGCGGAAGAAAGAAGAACAATAAAGAAGATGATGATTTACTAAAGGACTTATAAACTTTCGTGATTCGAAGCGGAACCTCGAAAGGAAGGAGAAAATGAAAATGAAAAAATATCTAGTTTCAGTCGCTCTATTATTCGCATTCGGAAACCCGATTGGGATCCGGACTATAGACGCTGCAGAAGCGGTGGATCGTACTATGTGCGTGTTTGATCCCTCGGGAGCGCACGGGGATGTATTCAAATCCGCCCAAAGATACCAAGCGCAGGCGCTCACCTGGGGAATTCGCTTGGATCTCAAGGCGTATACCGACGAGGTGGTAGCTAATAGCGATTTCAAGGCCGGAAAATGCCATATGGCATTTTTAACGTCTCTCAGGGTGAGAGGATATGTTCCTCAATCGGGCTCCATTGAAGCGATCGGAGCCCTGCCGAGTTACGAACTTTTACGTAGAACCATCGAAGTATTAGCCAACTCTAAAGCTCGTAAATTGAATGTGGATGGCGAGTATGAAACGATGGCGATGTTTCCCGGCGGTGCGGTATATCTTCTGCTTCGTGATAAGAATCTAAAGGACATTAAGGATCTCGCCGGGAAGAAAATCGCCACTCTGACCTATGATCAGGCGGCGACTACGATGGTTGATATCGTAGGTGCTTCCATGGTTCCCGCCGAAATAGCGACGTTTGCCGGGATTTTCAATAACGGAAGAGCGGACGCCTGCTATTCTCCCGCGATCGGGATCAAACCTCTGGAATTGATGAAGGGAATTTCTCCCAACGGAGGAATCGTCCGCTTTCCGATCGGTCAGCTTACATTCCAAATCGTCGCCAGACAAAAAGATTTTCCCGAGAATTTCGGAAATACTTCCAGGTACTGGGCGGCCACCCAATTCGACTCCATGCTTGCACTTACGAAACGGGCCGAGCAGGAGATCCCCGCTAAATTTTGGTTGGAAGTCCCTAAGGAACTCGCAAATAGTTATTTTGAAAAATTTAGGGAAGTCCGCATCAAACTTCGCGATAAAAAAGTATATCACCCTGCGATTCTCAAATTAATGAAGGGCGTTCGTTGCAAATCCGATCCGAGCGCGGCGGAATGTTCCGATAATTTAGAATAATCGAATTTTCAATTTTAAAAAAAAGAAATAAAGAATCGATCACGGAATGAAATTTTTCCGTGATCGAATATCAGCCGCAAAATCCAGAGGATAGAGTTTATGTGGAGAAAGATCGTTTCCTGGTCCGTATTGTTTTTCCTTTTCGTACCTTTGATTCAAAGTGGAGCTCAGCTCGTTCAAGCGAGATTGCTTGGATTAGGAGGAAGTATTTGGCCGGAATACGCGATGATCCGCAACGTTTGTATGGCCGGTTTAGGGAGTGCCGGAGATAAACGGGCCGAAGTCAGCGAATCCGATTCCGTACTATTGGAAGAATTGGATCTCGGTTCCTCCGGACAGGCGCCGGTTCAATCCGGACCTACGGAAACTCAGCTGGAATTAGCCAAGCTAGCGGCAAATCTTACCTGGACTCAGGCGCTTTATTGCGGAGTAGAACGTAGACTTTCTTGGATTACGATTTTTGCAACCGATTACATCCCGATGACCATGGTCGTTTTGCTTTTGGTTGCGGGAACGGTCTCCACGACTAGGCGATATCATATCGCCCTCCGGAATCCGGAGAATTCTAGGGAGGAAATCGTTACGGAAATCAGTCAGATCGTCGCAAACTCGATCGTTATGGTTTCGGCAGCGTTTATGCTTCCTTTACAGAAAGGAGTCGAAGCTCAGATCCAGGTTTTGTGGATCGTCGGTCTCGCTTTCCTTTCTTATTTAAATCTTCATAATTTGTTTCATCCGGTTTTTAAGTCGGGAGAGGGCAGGCAAAATTCGAATCTGACGAATATTCTACTGTGTATCCCTTTGTACTGTTGGATGGCTTTCGTCTGCGGATTGTATTTCTTCCTTTTCGAGAACCATCCTCCGGGCTTGGCCATTTACTTACAAAAGCTAACGGCTCACGCGACTCTTTATATCCAGATCGGTTTGTATGTTTGGACGGGAATTTTATTACGAGATACTTCTCTCGGTCGTCGATTCTTCGATTTGCTGAATCCGTGGCATCTGCCTTCCGAATTAATGGCGGTGATCATCGTGGTTGTGGCCGCTTTGCCGACCGCGTACAGCGGGGCCTCGGGAATCGTAGTTTTGGCGTTAGGTGCGACGATCTTTACCGAATTAAGGAGGGCCGGTGCGACTCAGGAGAGAGCATTGGCAGCGACAGCGATGTCCGGAAGTTTGGGAGTGGTGCTTCCTCCATGCTTACTTGTGGTGATCGTCGCGTCTTTAAATCTAGACGTGACTACGGACGAGTTATTCTATTGGGGATGGAGAGTTTTTGCGGTTTCGTCCAGCTTTTTCCTGATCGTGAGTTGGCTTACTCGTAAGGAATCCTGGAAAATTCGTCCAGCACCCGATGCTTGGGCTCAAACCTGGAAAGCATTTAAACCGTTTAGCATCTACATGTTGGTTTCCGTATCGATCGTGTTAATCATCGTTCTCGGCTTGGGAACTCATTTTGACGAGCATACGGCACCCTATATCCTGCCTTTAGCAATGCTCGCGCTTCTTTCGATCGACTATAAACTGTCCAAATCGTCCCATCCGATCACCGAGCCGGCCAGAGAGGCGGTAAAACTTTCCCGTACATCTTACGATGCCGGATCGCATTTAGGGGCGCTTCTTCTGTTGATGGGACTTTCGGCCTGCATGGGCGGAGTGTTCGAGCGTTCCGAAGTCGTCGATTTATTTCCCACTCAATTAGGTTCGCCTATATCCGCGATGATAGTCCTTACGATCGCTCTCGTGATTATCGGAATGCTGATGGATCCCTATGGAGCGGTGATTCTCGTTTCGGTTACGCTGTATCCGATCGCAAAGGCAAACGGGATTCATCCGTTGAATTTCTGGATGACCGCTTTGGTATCGTTTGAATTGGGATATTTGACTCCGCCGGTGGCCTTAAACCATTTGCTTACGAAACACGTCGTCCGCGATCTTCTTGTAAAAGACGAATCCTTGGCCGGAAAGGGATTTATCGCGAGGCATGAGCATATCATTATTCCGATCGTAGTGCTTCTACTTACGTTGATCGTGACTGCATTCGGGCCGATTCTTTTCGGTTAGAGAATCGCGCCCGTAAAAGAACGGGATCGGACGGATTCTTTTGTTACGGATAAAAACCGAAAAGCCTGGCCTTTTATTTAAGGCCGGGCTTTCGTTTTTTTAAAGGCTATTTATGCTCCTGCGCTCGAGTTCGAGTCAGTAAGCCTTTAGTTTCTTTTTCTTCTTTTTTTTGCCTTTTTTCTCTTCGAAGGACGGGGAGGCGTGGCGTCCGTTGGATACGGTATTGGTTTTTTGTAATCGTTTTCTCATTTCTTCGGCCCAGGGCAGAACATGGTGGAGTTCTTCGGCGAGGCCCATCAGATTTTCGTTAATATCGACCAGTTCTTCCACGACCACGAAATAAGAAGTGCTTGCTTTGAGTCGACTATCTCCCTTTCTGATCCGTCTCATTTGATTCTTATAAATACGAATCTTGATATCCGAGAGTTCTTTGATCTTCTTTTTGGATCTTGCCTTATCCAAAAGGCTGGGAATTTTATCGGAGTCTACCAGGAGTTCGAATCCTTCTTCGGCGAGTTTCCGTAGGTCCTTTAAATCTTCGCGCTCGTCCTTGCTCAGTCCCGAACGGAAAGAGTCCATATTATTGGAACTGCTTCTTAAGATATTCGTAATATTTTCGGCAATTCGATCGACGTATCCGAGCGCGTTCGTCACGGGATGAATGGATTGGAATTCGCTTTCGTCGAAATGTTTGTTCGCTAAGGTTAAGAAGCCGGATATCGAGTTTTCGTACATCTTCTTGATGTTTTTAAGTAATTTTCCGGTTTGTTTAAAATCTTTCTTCTTTCCGTTTATAAAACCCGAATACACGTTATTCATCGCTTTTTTGGCGACGATTAAACTGCCAAGAATGGAAGATACGGTCTTAGCGAGGGCCTTTTCCGGATGGCGGTTGATATTGACCAGTTTTTCGATATTTTCCTCGTAGGCGGCCTTCCGTTGTCCGTGAATTCTATTGAAAAGTAAGACAAGAAAAAGAGTTCCCGCGAGTACCGCTACTACGGCGGCAAAGCCGAAGTAAAAGAAAGTGGTCGCTAACATCGCTCCCATCATGGAGGCAAAGATTGCGGTCATAAACCATCCGCCTATTACGGTCAGAACTCCGCTGACGCGATTGACTGCGTTTTCCTTTTGCCAAGCACCGTCCGCCAAAGAGGTTCCCATCGCCACCATAAAGGTTACGAAGGTAGTCGATAGAGGGAGCTTTTGAATCGTTCCGATCAGGATCAATCCGGAAGCGATCAGGATATTCACGGAGGCGCGGAGTAAGTCGAACGCGTCATTCTCATGGATCTTGACGATTTCCCTGGAAGCCCCGTTGGAGAATCTTTCGCCGATCCAGGTTTTGATTCCTTTCGGAAGAATAATTTTGATCGGTCGGTAAATCCCGATCGCGATTTGAACAAAAACTCTGGCGACAAGACTGCTTTGAAAACTTTCGATCGTTTCCCCCTGAGAACCGAGGCTCACTTCGGTTTGAGTGACCGTTTCCGCCTTTTTTGATCGGAAAAGGGAAAAGATCATTATCAATGCCGCGCCTAAAAGAAGCAGGTTCGGCGTAGGAACTTCTCCCGCCAATCCCACCGCTAAGGTGTTCGCATTCCAATTCGAAAGCTTGATCAACTCGTGAGTCTGGAGACTTGCGATCGGAACACCGATAAAATTCACCAAGTCGTTGCTGGCAAAGGCCATGGCTAGGGACGCCGTTCCCAATAGTACGACGAATTTGAGCACATTCACGCCGGAAAGTACGAGGAGCTGAAAGAGGACCGAAAAACCGATTAAGGAAGTTATAATGATTTGTCGAAAGTTATCGCCGATCCATTTTAGCAGGTCCTTGTCGATGAGCGTGGAACCTTTCATTGCGGTCAGCAGGACGAAGAAGAGGACGGTCGTGGTCGCTAAACCGGCGAATAATCCTCCAAACAAACGAATCGTTTTTTCCAATTTGAAACTGAATATAAGCCGGAAAATAAACATCAGGAATAATCCGGCAAAAAAGGCGAAGATCACGGAAAATACGATGCCGAAGATAATCTTTAACGCACTCTCCGCATTGATGATCCGGAATGCATCGTTAACCGTTTCCGTTTTTAGAATCGCCATCGCGAGCGACGCACCTAATAATTCGAATACCAAGGAGACCGTTGTGGAAGTCGGTAAGCCTAGAGTATTGTACAGGTCCAGAAGAATAATGTCGGCTACCATTACCGCTAAGAACAGAAACATGAGCTCGCCGAGGCTAAAATACTCCGGATGGAAAATTCCCTTTCTCGCCACTTCCATCATCCCGCTGGAACTCAGAGCTCCGAACAGAATTCCGACCGCGGAGATAATTAGAATCAATCGCCTGGACGCCGCTCTCGCACCGACGGCGGAATTGGTAAAATTTACCGCGTCGTTCGAAACACCGACAAGAAGATCCATGACCCCAAGGACGGCCATAACTCCTACGATGATTAAAAAAATATCCATATAATATGTTCCTGTACTCAGTCAGGGGAAAGCAGCCCTGAATCGCTATTTTATTGAACTTTTTCAGAGAATGGGGCAACCTCAACCTAAATTTCCCGATCTCATAACGCGGAGTTTTGGAAACCAACCGGGAGCAAGATTGCGCTAAGGATCGGAACTCTCTTTTTTCAGAAAAGGGAACTCGAATTCGAGTTTCGGATTCCTTCCGATTCTGGAGAATGGATTTACTAAAGCCGTTTCAGCGACTCTACAAGGAGTCGGGAGCGGATGAATTCGTCTGAAAAATGAATAAGGAGGCGGTATGAAAATTTCCGTGGGAAACCTTCCCCAGGAATGGTCTGAAGAAGACTTAAAGAAACTTTTTTCCCAGTACGGGGAAGTTCAGCATGTCCTGATTAAAAAGGACAAACTGACAGGACGCTCTTTAGGTTACGGCTCTTTGGAATTGGAAGACGAAGCCGCTAAAAAGGCTTTGGAAGCATTGAATAAAAAGGAAATCGCCGGAAAAGCCCTGGCCGTTGTGGATTCCGAAGAATGGAAGAAAGAGTTCGATAAAAAGAATTCGGTAAAAGGTGGAACCGGTGGAACGAAAGTTCTAGGTAGCCAAACCAAAGGCGGATTCTCCGGATCCGGTATTCGACGGACAGGAGGTAGAGGAAAATGATAAAAAAAGGAATCAATTCAAAAAAAACAATCTTAGTCATTACATTCATGATCTGCCTAGCCGGAGCAGGCTTGCTCTTTGCCCAAGCGCCGGGTTTGGTTATAAAGGAAATCAAGAAAGGTACCGGTAAGGAAGCTTTCAATGGCTCCAACGTAACCGTTCATTATACCGGCTGGCTTACGAACGGAAAGAAATTCGACAGTTCCAAAGACAGGGGAAAACCGTTTAGTTTCGATCTCGGATCCGGACAAGTGATACGAGGCTGGGATAAAGGCGTTCAAGGCATGAAGGAAGGCGGAATCAGAAAACTTACGATTCCACCCGATCTAGGGTACGGAAGTAGAGGCGCAGGAGCGGATATTCCTCCCAATTCAACTTTAATCTTTGAAGTAGAACTTCTGAAGGTCTACTGACATCTTTGTGTCAAACCGGCGGATGAAGGTCACATGACTCCGCCGGTCCCTCTTCCGTAATTTTTATCGATTTTGTAATATTTCTTTCATAACGATCTTCGAATGTAGTAGGGGAAAATTTCCTCGAACGGGGATCGGGTCTAGTGAAAGAAAAATTTGATTTATTAGAATCTCCTTATAAACCCCCCGATGATCTATTCGACGATTTGCCGATAGCATCTTTACTGATCGATCAAACCGGATTGATCAGACTCGCGAATCATCAGTTCGAACTTCTATCCGGCTGTAAAAAAAAGGAGGTCGAAAATCATTTTCATTGGATGGAATTTGTCCGTCCGGACGATCGCGAAAGCCTGATGGAAAGATTTATAAATCTTCCTAAGAAAGAAAAAAGTAATTCCTTTAAACTTCGTACGAGGCTGAAAACCGCGGACGATTATCGGACCGTGTATGTCTATGCCAAAGATTTGAGGGATGCTCACGGAAAAGGCGAAATTCTCGTTCAACTTCAAGAATTCGACGAGGTGGGACTCCTCGGAGACTACGATTTGCCTGACCCGGACTGTCGATGGAAATCGATTCTTGTGGAAGGAATGGATTCGATTGCGGTTTTGGATCTATCGGGAAATATCCTCTTTCTCAGCAAAACCATTACCGGAATCTCGGTGGAGACCTATATCGGAAAAAGTATCTACGATTTGTTTTCGCCTCACGAAAGTCATAAGCTCAAAATCTTAATGAGCCAAGTCCTCAAGTCGCGCAAGCCGAATTCATGGGAACTCTGGAGTGACTTTACCGGGAAACGGCGACATTACTTCGTTAGAATCTCGCCCGTTAGCAAGCAAGGCGAAGTTCAAGCAATCGTCGCACTCATCACGGATACGACCGAGCAAAAGGAATCCGATTCCGATCGCCTTAAGAGAATGGAATCGGAGAGGCATAGACAAAAATTGGAATCCCTCGGAACGCTCGCTGCCGGCGTTGCTCACGAGATTAATAATCCGCTAACCGGAATATTAAACTACGCCGAAATCGTCAGAGACCAATTAGGAATGAATGAGCCCTTGCGAAAAAATCTGGACGTTATCATCCGTGAGAGCGAAAGAATTTCCGGAATCGTAAGAAGTCTATTAGGATTCGTGCATAAGGAAGAATGGGAAAAATTTCATGTTAAGGCGGGGGATTCCCTGTATTGTTCGGTTCAGTTACTTTTGCCTTTTCTCCTGAAGGACGGAATCGCGGTGGAAAATCTTTCCGGTCTAATCGATGCTCAAAGCGAAATACCGTACGTATTTGCGGAGCCGCAAAGATTAAAGCAGGTTTTTTTGAATTTAATCACCAATGCTCGTGATTCCCTCAACGAAAAATATCCGTCCGCCGATACGAGGAAGAAACTTCTCTTTTCGCAATCCATAATAATAAGGGATGGGGTTCGTTTCGTAAAGATTACGTTGGAAGATACTGGAACGGGAATCAAAAAGGAAAATTTAACTAGGATTTTCGACCCGTTCTTTACGACTAAGCCAACTTCGGTCGGAACCGGACTCGGTCTTTCGATTAGTTACGATATAGTCAAAGACTTAGGCGGAGAAATCGAGTTCGAAACCGAAGATGGGGAGTACGCCCGCTTTCATGTAATCCTACCTGTTGCGGAAAAGATTTCTTGACCGACCCCAATTAAGGAAGGAACGTTAGTGACACGCCTATGTCCTCCGAGCCAGGAAAAGATCCGACGACTGCGAGAACGGCGTTTCGTTCCGCATCCAGAAAGGACGTAATACGCATCCTCGAGCGGATTACCGATGCATTCCTTTCCTTGGACCAGGACCTCAGAATTATATACGCCAATTTCGAAGCGGAACGGCTTTTGGATGTGATCCGGGAAAATTTAGTCGGAAAACGAATTGCCGAAATTTTGCCCCAATTTTCCGGCACTCTGCTATTTCCTACGATTATCGATTCTAAGAGGTCCGGAGTTCCAAAGGATTTGGAATTATTGGATTCGACCGACGGCACCTGGTACGAGGTTCGGATTTTTCCTTCCATAGAGGACGTCGCAGTCTATTTTAGGGACGTCACTTCTAGAAAATTGGGCGAAGTCAAGTTGAGAGAATCGGAGGAAAAACTTTCCGAGCTTGTTCGTACTTCCTTGGAACCGATCCTTTCGCTTAACGCGGCAATGGAAATCGTACTCATGAATCCTGCGGCGGAGGAATTATTCTCTTATCAAAGCTGGGAAGTCATGAACCGGCATATCGAGTTTCTCCTTCCGGATAGGCATAAAAAATGGGGGAGTCGAGTACTAGAAAAATTAGCTCAGAGTCCCGAAAAAGGAATTTTCGGTCCTTTTAGAGGCAGGAGAAAGGACGGTAGCGAACCGCTTTTGGAAGCTGCGGCTTCCAGGATGAAAACTTCTTCGGGAGAAGGTTTTACTATAATCGTACGAAATATTACCGAAAGAATTCGGACCGGCCGCAAACTTAGAAACACTGTCGAGGAATTAAGGCAGGTGGATAGGGAACGGAATCATCTTCTTCATAATCTGGAAGCCCAGGTTCGGGCTAGATCGAAAGAACTTTCCCGATTTTACACCTCGATGAAGGAGGAATTGAATCTCGCCAAGAGGGTCCAGAATAGCCTCCTTCCTCCGATTGACGCGTCCATTCCCGGGGCTTCCACATTTGTGACTTATTTACCGGTAATGGATGTCGGAGGAGATTGGTATGACGTATTCGAAGTTCGACCCGGGGTATTAAGGATTCTTCTCGCGGACGCTACCGGACACGGGGTGCAGGCTGCTCTTGTAACGATGACCATTAAAGGGGTTTATGAACCGATCAAATATGTGGCGAATTCTCCCGTAGAATTGCTTACCGGGATCAATTTCGATTATTGTAGAAATTTCAAAAGTTTACAAATGTATTTTTCCTGTTTTATCCTCGATATAGATACTCGGGAGAAAGAATTCAAATTCGCTTCGGCCGGGCACCCGGCGTTGTTTTGGAAATCCAAGGATAAAATCGAATTGCTGGAACGTACGGGATCTCTCGTCGGTCTCAATACCGGAATGGTTTTTACCGAGGAAGATCGTAAATACCGACCGGAGGATTCCATTCTAATGATTACCGACGGAATTTTCGAAGAGTTCGATTCCCACCAAAATCCGTTCGGAGAAGAACGCATCGAACTCATTTACAGGACATCCGGCTTGGAAGGGAAATCGTTACACGATCGACTCTTAAAGGACATGAAAGCTCATCTAGGCAATAGGGCCGCTCAGGATGATATAACGTTGATTTCAATTAATCTTTCGTAATATGACTGACTTGGTTCTACACATTTGGAAGGTTATTCCCCATCGTGATTGAAACGGCAGTGTTATCCTTCCTTCTGACCGTTTTATTGTTTTACGGTTGGTGGGAATATCGTAGTCATAGACGAATTCTTAAAAAAATTCCGATTCGTATTCATGTAAACGGAACGAGAGGAAAAAGTTCGGTAACCCGATTGATCGCCGCAGGATTGAGGGAAGCCGGTATTCGGACCATGGCAAAGACAACAGGAACTCTTCCGAGAATCGTATTCCCGAACGGCGATGAAAAGTCGGTCTATCGCCCCGGCGGCGCCAATATACTGGAGCAGACTAGGATACTGAGACTTGCCGCTCGAGAATCGGTGGACGCCGTCGTTCTGGAATGTATGGCGTTATTGCCTCAGAATCAATGGATCTCCGAGAATAGGATCGTTCAGGCCACTCATACGGTTATCACGAATATCGGAGAGGACCATCTGGAGATTATGGGACCCGAAAAAGAAGACGTTGCTCTCGCATTAGGCGCAACAATTCCCCCCAATCGGAAACTATTCACTTCGGAAGGGAAATTTTTGTACATTATAAAAAAGATATGTTTGGACCGAGGAACGGAATTGATTAGCGCCGCTCGGAGCGAAACCGATACGGTTACGGACGAGGATCTGGGCGGATTCTCCTATTACGAACATCGTGAAAACGTAAATTTGGCTCTCCGCGTTTGCGATTCGATCGGAGTGGATCGACAAACGGCGCTTAGGGGAATGCAGAAAGCGGTTCCGGATCTAGGCGCAACGACGGCGTATAAAATGGATTTTTTCGGCAGGCGTATCTACTTTGTAAACGGTTTTGCCGCAAACGATCCCGCATCTTCGAAACGAGTTTGGGAATTGGCAAGTTCCGCTTTTCCGGACGTTCAAAGTAAAATAGCGATCGTGAATTGTAGACCGGATCGTCCGGACCGATCTTTGCAACTCGGGACTGAGGTTGGTTCCTGGGGGGAAAATTCACCTCATGCGTATCTGATCGTCGGAACCGGAACTCATATTTTTGCAAAGGGTGCCCTTGATGCGGGAATCCCGGCTTCTAGATTGAATTTTGCCGAGGACGTTTCCGAAATGGAAATCTTTGAAATGGCCCTAGCTCTCGGTAGAAAAACGACATTATTCGTGGGCATCGGAAACATCGGAGGTTTAGGACTTTCTTTGGTTCGAACCTTTAAAAACCGCAGCGAATCGATAGGATTGAGATGATGGATTTATTAACCTTAGCAATCGGGATAGGATTATTCGTCAGTCTCGCGTTTGCGGAGTTTTTCGGAATTGCCGCAGGCGGATTGGTAGTCCCGGGTTATATCGCTTTGCAATTGCATCATCCTTTGGATATTCTCGTAACGATCGGATTAGGCGCACTTACATTCGGACTCGGGAAACTCGTTTCCGGAGTTACGATCCTATACGGAAAACGTAAAACTGCGTTTTTACTTCTGGCAGGTTTTGTTTTGGGCGCACTGTTTCAGGAGTTTCTGAGACGAAATCATTTTACTTCGATTTCGATCACCCCTTTACATTTTACCGATGAAGCAAAGGTCGTCGGACATATCATCCCGGGACTGATCGCACTTTGGATGGACCGACAAGGAGTTTGGGAAACCGTCTGCGTGCTTCTGACAGGCGCGGTCATCGTAAGATTGACATTAATTTTAATTCTAGGCGGGGAATTCCAACCGTGAAGAAAATCTACTGGCGACCTACTTCCGCATCCGTTAAAACTTATTTATTGATCGCCGGAATCTCGATCTTCGGATTATTTTTAGTGGAGACATTTAAGATTCAGCAAAGGCAGCCGTACTATGAACAAAAAATGGAAGCCTCCAGGACTGCAGACGAAGCCTTTACTCTGATTCGCAATATTCGGATCGAGAAGGGTCAGGTCCCCGATCCCGAATTCGATCCGGCTCGCTCGGGTTTGATCGGATCTTTTTTGACTGCGGTTACAAGCAATACCGGAATTATTACGGCTAAGCAAACTTCCGTGAATCCGAATTTTGCGGGGTTGCTCGTGGATCTTTTAAAGAAAGCGGGTGTAGAAGACGGAGGAACCGTTGCAGTCGGCTTATCCGGTTCTTTCCCCGCGCTGAATGTTTGCGTGTATGCCGCCGCAAAATCCCTGAATTTAGAGCTTGTCTCGATTTCCAGTTTGTCCTCCTCGCAATGGGGAGCAAACGATCCCGAATTTCTTTGGGCGGATATGGAAAGGGAATTGTTCAAGGAGAAACTCTTTCCGTATCGATCGATAGCATTGAGTTACGGTGGATTGGAAGATCGAGCGCTGGGCATTTCTCCGGAAGGCAAACGGCTTTTGGACGAATCGGTTCAACGGAATTCCCTCCCTCTCCTAACCGGAGATTCGTTTACTTCCAGCTTGGACGAGAGAATGCGACGATTCAAGAACGGAGCAAAGGGGGAATCGTTTCAAGCTTATATCAACGTAGGAGGCGGGACCATTTCGGTGGGAACAAAGGCAGGCAAATTGAGTTTTAAGCCCGGACTCAACAAAACACTTCCTCCCGGAGCAGCTAAAATCGATTCGGTCATGACCCGTTTTTTATTGGAAGATGTGCCGGTCATTCATTTGACCGAAATCGAGGAACTCGCCAAGAAATACGGATTTCCGTTACGCCCGAAGACCAGGCCGATCGTCGGGGAGGGTGAGATTTTTTCCAAGGAAGAATACGATCGTCGGTTTGCGGGGATCGTACTTTCGGCAATCCTGGCCCTGGTGTATTTTTTATTCCGAACTAAAGGAAAAATTATCGCCGATATCGATTCCGGACAGCCGTTTTAGCGAATTAGAAAATTATAAATTACCTTATCTCTTGATTTATCCTCGAGCAAAACCACTTCGTAATGATTTTTATCGGGAATTTCCAAAACCCTAAAATCCCGCATTTCTTTCCGCATTTTTTCGATCGCGCTGTCCGGAAGCAATTCGTCTCCCGGCTTAAAATTCGGTTTTCCGGCTCTAACCACTAAAACCGGACAAGTCATCGCGGAATAGGGAAGTCGATTATTTTCTTGTAATATTCGAAAACTTGAAATCGGATTTTTCAAAAATCTACGAAAAATCCCGATAGTGCGGATGGAACCGCCCATACTTTGCAATTCGGATTCCGCCACTCGAGGAGGAAGAGAGCACTGAACGGGACCGAACGGTCCGGATTCGTCGCTTGGACCTAGATACTTGGAAAGCGTTCCGATCGGTTCGAGTTCGTATTGCAGGAAATTCCGAATATCCTCGTTCCAAGCGGAGAGAATCGGCGATTTTTTCGCTTCCGCAAGATAGATCTCCTTGCTAGGGACGATCCTGCCGAGTCGTGCCAAAGAGGAACGGATCATTAGAAGGTTGGAAAATTTTCGCAGCGGAGATAAAGCCCCGCCTCCGTCGACCAATACGGCCTTTTCCAAGAACTGAGGCGCCAGCTCCGCTAATCGTAACGTGACCCAGCAACCCAATGAATGGGACAACACTGCGATTCGTTTGTATCCTAAAACTCCGGCAAGATCTTTCAAATCCTGAGCGTGTACTTTTGCCGAATATTCTCCTTCGGGTTTATCCGAATGTCCTCTTCCGCGCAAATCATAGGTGATCACCGTGATCCCTTTCTTGGAAAGAGTATGCGCGATCCGTTCAAAATTTCGTAGATTACCGGTGAGGCCGTGTATGCAGAAAAGAGGAATCTTATATTTTCCCGGAAATTTATCGTAAGCTAAACGGATTCCCGAAGGGAGTAGGGCGATCTTGGGTTCCCTCTGTGGCTGTGACATTTGTAATAATCATGAAATATCCGCACCGAGTCGACGCAGAATATTTCCCAGATTCTTTTCCATCTCTCCTCGAAAGGCCTGGTGAAGTAAAGCGATCTTTTCCTTGCGTTTCGTCGCGGAAAAACCTTCGCCGATTCTTTCCAACTTGTACCAAATCCGAGATTCCCCCAGTCCGGAAAATCGGATGCAAAAATCGTCTCCCGTCAGGTCGAAGCTCGTTAGAGTCCCTAATTCGCCGGCGGAGACGGCTTTTCGCAATTTTCTGAGAAACGTTTCCGGATCCTGTTCCTTGACTCGAATTTCTTTCATACGGTTAAGCGACGTAGAGCATATAAAGGCCTTGGAACAGACCTACGATCGCACCTAACACGGAACCGATCAGAATCAGCACGTATTCGTCTTCCTGGAATGCCGAGCGAAGAATAGGTTCGAACTCTTCGGGAGGAAGATCCTTCATTCTCTTGAACATATTGTTCTCAATGCTCATTGCACGTCCCATATAGCTTTCCAATTTGCTGGAACTATTCGCAAGAGTATCGCTCACATTCCGAATCACCTCTTTCTTAGTAGTTTCAAAATCCGAGTCCTCACCTTTGCCGTTTTCCGAATCTAAATTCCCGTTTAAATGCAATTTATGAGCGGCGCTGACGGTTTCCTCCTGAATGGTTTCCACCAGAGTTCTCGCAGCCCTTTTGTACAGGATCTCCTCTAGAACGTTTCTGGGTGTCAATACCTGAGTCGCAAACACGTTCGAATACTTTCGAGATACTTCTTCCTGCCTAGCTAAAAAAAGGCCTCTGTATTTAACCGGGCCGAAGCGTTTCTCGTACAAAGGCCGGAAGATCATGGTCAAAGCGACCCAGTTCGTAATATATCCTACAATGATCCCTTGGATGGGGAGAGTCCACCAAACGGGGAAGAATTCCCACAGAACGGCTTGCAGGATTCCTAAAGCGCCTCCCAGATACCAACCGCATCTCTCTATGAACGTAAATTCTTTCGAACCCACCTCCTCAAAGATATCCACAATCCTTTTTACGTTCGGACCGGTGAGCTTCCGGAGAACTAGAGATCGGAAATTGAAAACGGAGGAGACATTTTCCTTAACCTGAACCATGATATTCCGTACGGTATGAGCGCATTTTTCCTGAACGGCGTTTATGATTTCCTGTTCATGCCCGTTCTCGAGATGCTTCCGCATATCCGGATCGATATGATGAATGATTTCCTTCGTAGCGGAAGGTACCAAACCGTCTAGAACAGGCTGAAATTCCTTTTCAAGCTGTTCGGGATCTACCTTGGAAAAAAAATCCTCTACTTTGATCAATCTCTCCGTCATAATATTCACGGATTTTAGAGCCAGCTTTTGGGCTTTCTTCGGAACGATTCCTTGCCATCCCAAATAAGGTGGGATTCCGACGAATTCCAAAGGATAGAAAGTCATCTTCAGTGCGACTACGTTGGTAAACCATCCGACAAATCCGTAGGTGAATGGCATCATAATAATACCGATTAGCTCTTTATTTTGGCTAAAGAAGGATAAATCCATGTTTTCAATTCCTGTAGCGACCGCTATAATGGCGGACTCTTTTGCAAAGTCCCGTTCGAGGGAAAGGGCTGCAAGTTCTTTTTCTGAAATTCCCGGAAGTAAAAACGCTTCTAAAAAAGGCTGTAGGTGAAACTACTTTCCTTTAGGCATACCTTGTTCTTTCCGGTTCCTCAAGATTTACGCGTGTTCTTCTCTTCATGAATCAATGGATTATTCTGCACAGTTCGGAAGGCCGCATTCTTGCAATGAACCTACCTGAATCCCAATGGGAAGGGAAAACGATCGGAGATTTATTCAACGGGACCGAAGCGATTCTCGGCCAATCCGGAACCGCCGCTTTACGTTGTAAACCCGAGTTCGTATCCATGACTTCTTCAGAACCGGATGTGGTCGCAAAATGGAAGAGGATACGGGACCAATACTGGTTGGAGCTGACTACCTCGTCCGATTCCGGAGCCTATCCGGAAAATTTCCCAAAAGATCTATTTTCCAACGACCTTCCTTTTCGCCAAGTCTTCGAAACGAATCAAGCCATCAAATGGATTTTGGATCCCGAGACAGGCGGTATCGTTTATGCAAACGAAGCTGCGAGCCTTTTTTACGGCTACTCGAGAGAAGAACTCATGAGTATGAAGATTACCGACATCAATATTCTCTCCCAAGAAGTAGTTTACGAGGCGGTGCATAGCGCAGCGATAGAATCACGGCATTATTCCTTATTCAAGCATCGATTGAAAAACGGTGAGATTAGGGAAATGGAGATCTATACGGGCCCGATTCGACTGAACGGTAAGATTCTGGTTTTCTCGATACTGTATGATGTTACGGATCGAGTGGAAGCCGTAAAAAAACTCGAGGAAAGCGAAAAGAAATATCGATCCATCGTTGAAAATGCGTCCGACGCGATCGTCATCACCGACCGAGGCGCTCGGTTACTGGAAGTAAATCGTCGGTTCGAAGAATTGCTGGATTATTCGAAAGAAGAACTTCTTTCATTCAAGCTAGAGGACGTGTTGGATACGAACAGTTGGCGGGAGACTTCGGAGATTATGCCTAATTTGATCGTAGGCAGGCCGGTCACCTTGCAAAGAAAGTTGAAATCCAAAAGCGGAACTCTTATCGATTGCGAAATCAACGCGGTCTTATTGGATTCCGATAAAGCGATGGGAATCGTTCGAGACGTTACCGAACGAAACCGGATCACCGAAGAGTTGGAAAAATCACTCGCGGAAAAGGAGGTCATGCTCCAGGAGATTCACCATCGGGTGAAAAACAATCTACAGGTGATCGCAAGTTTACTCGGTCTACAGTATGAAAATTACGAGGACCCCACAATCAGGAGTGCGTTGTTAGAAAGCGAAAGTCGGGTAAAGTCCATGGCGTTAGTTCACTCCGAATCGTACCGATCCGATAATTTTACGGAAGTCGATTTAAAGAATTACTTCTATTCGCTATCCTTTAATTTGATTCGGACGTATGAAGCGTCCCAGCGAATCATGTTGGATCTAGAAATTCTACCTTCGAAAGTAACGGTAGAAAAGGCCATACCGTTAGGTTTGATCCTAAATGAGCTCTTAACGAATTCCGTTAAATACGGATTTCCGGGAGAGCGCAAGGGAAAAATCCGGATTCGACTCGAGTCGGATGAGCGCGGGTACTTACTAAAGTACGAAGACGACGGTCTTTCCTACGATCGGGACTTCTTGGAAAGATCCGGTTCGATCGGTCTGCAATTAATCGATATTTTGACGAGACAATTGCGTGCAAAGTCGGATTTTAAAACGGGCGAGGGGATAAAGTTTACGCTTCGGATCCCGGAATGAAATCTCTTATATTCCCGTTAGTAATGAAGTCCATTTAGACGGTCTTTCCGAAGTTTCTATTCCGGTCGAAGTTTCCCGAAACTTGGAAGATGAAATTCGAATGGCCGAATTCTCGGCAATCAACCAGGAAAGTAGCTTGAAGGTTTTTTTCCGGGGGCTAGACTCGGTTTTTCATAAGGAAATTCTATGCAACATTCAATTGAAGAGATTCTGCAAGGCATTTATCTTTTTTCCAGTTTCTCCAAAGACGATCTCTCTAAGATTGCGGAAAAAACAAAATACAAGGTTCTGGAGCAGGGTGATTCGGTCTACCAAGAGGGAAACGAAGCAAAGGCATTTTACGTCGTTATGTACGGAACTCTTAAAATCGTGACTTCAACCGAAAAAGGAACCGACGTAAACGTGACCACGATCGCCACGGGAGATCATTTTGGAGAGTTTCCGTTTTTAGATCAGGGGAAGCGTGCGGGAACGGTGGAAGCGATGGAACGTTGCGAATTGCTGGAAATTCCTTTCGAGCATCTCCAAAAAACTTTGGACGAAGATAAGGAATTAGCGCTAAAATTTTATAAAAGCATTACTACTTACCTGGTAAAAAGGATGAGATTACTCACCCACGATCTCGCTTATGCGAGAGAACTTAAAAAACGTTATTCTTAAAATTCAGTCGCGAGAAACCTGGATGAAAGCCGCCTTGACCCGTATCGTTCTACCATTTTTGCTATTTAGTTTAACCTTCGTTTCCTGTTCGGGAACGTTAGTTCGATTCGGATTCGGTTATGAGCGTTGGAAGTCCAACGTCGAGAAGAAGGAACTAAAACAAGCTCCTTGGAATTGGGTTTACTTGGAAGGAGGAAGCGGTAAAGAAAAGATTCTAATGGTTCACGGTTTCGGCGGGGATAAGGACAATTGGACCCGGTTTGCCGGAGGATTGACGGACAAATACGATATTATCGCCGTCGACTTGCCCGGCTTTGGAGAGAACGAGAAATTAACCGATCAAGGATACTCGATCGATCAACAAGTGGAGCGATTGGATCAATTTACGAAAGCCATCGGTTGGGATAAATTTCATATAGTCGGAAACTCCATGGGTGGATGCATTTCCGGAGTTTTTGCCGCTAAACATCCGGAGAAAATTCTTTCTCTCGGCCTATTCGCTCCGAGCGGAATCAATAGCCCGATAAAAAGCGAGCTCTCCAAAAATATGGAGAACGGGAAAAATAATCTCATCGTCACCAACACGGACGAGTTCGAAGAATTAATGAAGTTCATATTCGTGAATCCTCCTAAGGTACCTTCGATTCTTAAAGGGTATTTCGCGGAAAGAGCGGTTAAAAACGCCGAGTTTAATAAAATCGTATTTAAGGATATTCGCAAGGGATTTCCGCTTCAAGAAAATATGAAATCCATAAAATCGAAGACATTGATTCTCTGGGGGGATACGGACCGTGTTCTTAGCGTATCCGGAGCGGAAGTATTGGAAAAAGGAATTTTCCGTTCTACGAAGGTGATTTTAAAGGATGTCGGGCATGTCCCGATGTTGGAAAAACCGGTGGAAGTCGCGAATATCTACACGGATTTTCTTTCGAAATAATCGTTTATAGAATCGCGAATATCTTCGAATTTATAAGGTTTGGAAATGAAGGAGTTCATTCCGGATTCCAAATATTCTTCGAGTTCATCCGCCAAGGAAATTGCAGTGAGGGCGACGATCCAGGGAGATTCCGCAGATTTCTTGAATTCCTCCCGTAATCTACGAGCGGTTTCGAATCCTCCCAATTCCGGCATGATGAGATCGAGATAGATGATATCGTATTTGCTTCTACGAATGGCGTTTAATACTCCCAGTCCGTTATTTACGATTTCGACTTCGTATCCCGATTTCTGAAACATTCTTTTTGCAATGACCTGGTTGATATGATCGTCTTCGGCGACGAGAATTCGAAGCGTTCGAATCGTTGTTGGAGTTCCGTTTCCCTGAGTTGGATTCATACTTTATTTAGCGCAGTATTTGCATTTGCTTCCTCATAAATCTCTTTTTCAATTCGGAATAGAACGCATTCTTTCTATTATAGGACGCCGTTATCTTGCTCTTTTCAGGAATTAAATAATGTCTAAACTATGGAATATTACCCAGTAAATTGTGCATATTCGCAAAGCGTTAGAAAAATCAATCGAGGAAATAGGGGACGATTTAGTAATCTGTCCTGAATGGAAGTGCGAAAGCTTCTAGGCGCTCTCGGAAATAAAATGACGTTTACTTGGCTTCGAAACTGGTCTACGAAACGTTTGTTCGGAAAAAAATCCTATGAGGAGATGCGCTCCTTTTTGCCGGAAGTCACCTACGATTTTATGTATCGTTTGGACGTATCGGAGGATTATCAATTTCAAGTCGGTTGGGCGAATGAAAGTTTTTGGCGCTTCTTCGGGAAAAAACCCTTCCATAAGAAAAATAGACTTCCTATCGATCGTTTATTAAACGTGCATCCTGAAGATAAGGGGCTCGTTTCCGAAAAGATCAAGACTCTCCTCACGGGAAAGGCGTCGGTTCAAGAATATAGAATTTTGAACGAAGACGGAGAGATACTTTGGATTCGAGATCATGGAAAACCGATCTTAAATCCGGAAACGCGTAGAGTGGTTCAAATTTACGGGTCCATCCAGGATATCACATTACGAAAGAAAAATGAAATTATACTTCGGGATCAATTGGACTATATTCAGATTTTATTGGATAGTACCGACGAATGGGTTATCCAATTAAATCAGGTAGGTATCATTCAATACGTAAATTCCTCCGGTAGACAGGAAGTCAAGAATCAATTCGGATTGTCCCTCCAGAAAGGAATTAACCTTTCTTCTTTGCTTTCCCCCGAACACCGGGAAATATTCAATTCGCAACTCGAGAAAGCCTTTGCCGGAGAAAAAGGAAAATGGCATTTTAGTCGATTGTTTCCGACCGAAATGAACTCCGAATTGGAAGTTTCGTTTGCACCTTTGAAGAAGGAAGGAATGATAAAAGAAGCAGTCATTTTCTTAAAGGACGTGACTTTACGAACGGTCTGGGAGACGGCCTTGCTGGCTAGCGAAGAAAAATATCGGAAATTGGTGGAAGTATGTCCGGATGGAATCGGACTCCATTCCGAAGGAAAATTACTTTATTTGAATGATGCAGGTTTAAGAATATTAGGATATTCTTCCCTGGAAGAGATCGAAGGCAGATCGGTTTTCGATTTCGTTCATCCGGATTCCCAAAAATTGGTTTCGGATAGAATGTTGCGCGCTCTGAAATTTGAAATGCCGTTGGCCCCCATCGAAGAGAAATTTATAATGAAAGACGGCAGCGAGGTACAAGTCGAAGTCACCGGGATCGCATTCCAACAGAGAGACAGTAAGTTCATGCAAGTCATCTTTCGGGATATTTCCGAAAGAAAAAAAGCGCAACAAGAACTGTTCGAATTGCGGAAAAAAATCATGCTAGCCAACGATAGGCTTCGGGCAATTATCGAAGGAGTCAAAGATTCGATATGCGCCGTCGATATGGATATGCGGGTGATGGCCTGCAATAGTTCGTTCGAACTTTTGGTCTGGAAGCTTTACGGAAAGAGGATCAGCGAAGGAGATCGTATCTCCGACGTTTTTTTGACCGATCCTAAGGAGCGAAACACGATTATAGAAAACTGGAGTCGCGCCTTGCGGGGAGATGTCTTCCGTGTCGAGCGAAGAATTTCGGGTCTAGTGAACGAAAATATCGTATTAGAAATAAATTATAGTTCCATCAGGGACTTTAGTCATAATTTGATAGGAGCCGCCCAGGTGATCCGGGATGTTACCGAGCGCTACCAATACGAAGAAACCTTACGGATATCGCTTACCGATAAGGAAGTAATGCTTAAGGAAATCCATCATAGAGTAAAAAACAATCTGCAGGTCGTTTCAAGTTTATTGAGCCTGCAAACCGAATTTACGGACGATCCGAAATTGGTTTCGATTATTAAGGAATGCGAACGACGCATTCAATCGATGGCGCTTATTCATAAAGAGTTATATCAAAACGAATCGATAGCGGACGCGGATTTTCAAGAGTACCTTAATAATCTTTTAGTCGCGCTCGTTCAGTCGTTCGGCGCCAGTCGTAAGGTCAAATACACCGTCGAATCGGACGAGTTGAAGTTAAATTTGGATTTCGCAATCCCTTTGGCTCTCGTACTGAACGAACTTGTTTCAAATAGCTTGAAATATGCGTTTCCGGGAGAAAGGGCCGGGAATATCAATATAGGAATTACCCGAACCGCAAGAACCTTAATTATCGAAGTTAAGGACGACGGAATCGGACTGCCCACCGGGTTTAACATCAAAGAATCGGAAAGCCTCGGTTTGCAATTGGTAGGAATGCTGCTCGGAAAACTTAAGGCCGATTGGAATTTGGTCCCGTCGGACACCGGCGTTCATTATCGGATAGAACTCTCGAATCTAACCTAGATCGGGAAAAAGGTTGATCGTCCGGTATCTACAGAAAGCTTGTAGAGTTAGTGAACTTAATTTCCGTCGATCGCATCTCTAGAACCATCGGTGAAAAGAGTCTATTTCGAGACGTCAGCTTCGGCGTCGACGAGGGGGAGAAGACCGGTCTTCTCGGAATCAACGGTTCCGGGAAGTCGACACTCCTGCGCATCCTTTTAGGAACGGAAGAACCCGATCAGGGAAAAGTCGTTCGAAACAGAACTCTGAAAATTTCCTACCTCCCTCAGTTTCCTTCTTACGATTCCGGTTACACCATTTTGGAGCATATACTTTCGGGAGTCGGCCCGTTGATGGGGACCATCCGGCGATACGAAACCGCCTGCGTCTTACTCGAAAAAGGCGGGACCGAAGCCGAAAGGGAATACCAGGAAGCGATGACGGAAATGGACTTGAAGCAAGCATGGGGGCTCGAATCGGATTTAAAGAATCTGTTAAGAGAATTAAATATTGCTGATTTTTCGAGAAGAATGGGCGAGTTATCCGGCGGAATGGTAAAAAAAGTCGCCTTGGCTCAGGCTTTAACGGAAGAATCCAATCTTTTGGTATTGGACGAGCCGACCAATCATTTAGATATAGATGCCATCCTTTGGCTACAGGATTATTTGAAAGAGACGAAAAAAGCCGTTCTATTAGTGACCCATGATCGTTATTTCCTAGAGGAAGTCGCCGGAAGAATTCTGGAAATCGAGAGAGGGACGTTTCGGATTTTTCCGGGAAACTACGATCTGTATTTGGAGAAGAAAGTGGAGATGCAGATCGTCGAGGAAAAAGAGGAAGTCAAACGTAAATCGTTTTTACGAACGGAGCTGGAATGGTTGAAACGGCAACCGAAGGCTCGAGGCACTAAGCAAAAAGCTAGAACCGACAGAGTATTGGAAGTGTTGGATCGCAAGAAAAGCGGAAAAGACATCGTTCTGGATATTTCGGTGTCCGGAAGAAGGTTAGGAGGAAAAATATTAGAACTTAAAAATATTAAGAAATCCTACTCCTCCTCGCTCATCGGAGGCTTCTCCTATATCTTTAAAAGTCGCGAGCGTATCGGAGTCGTCGGTCCTAACGGAGCCGGGAAGACCACTTTATTGAATATCGTGACCGGTAGGGAAAAGCCGGATACCGGGGACGTATCTTCGGGAGTGAATACTACGTTCGGCTATTTTGATCAGCTTACCCGTGATTTACCCGGGGAAAAAAGGGTCTTGGATTATCTAAAAGAAGAAGTAGCTCCTACGGTTAGAATGGCCGACGGCTCCTTATGGTCGGCGTCCCAATTCCTGGAAAGGTTCCTGTTTCCGCCTCAACTGCAGATGACGAAGATTGAAAGGCTTTCCGGCGGCGAAAAAAGAAGACTGTATCTCGTCGTTCTGCTGATGAAGAATCCTAATTTTCTCGTCCTCGACGAACCTACGAACGACCTGGATATTCCCACTCTTTCGGTATTGGAGGATTTTTTACAGGATTTTCCGGGCGTGGTCTTAGTCGTGTCCCACGATCGCTATTTCATGGACAGGGTTGTGGATTATATATTTATAATGAATGGAAAGGGAGATATCGAAAGGTTTCCCGGAAACTATTCGGAATATCTCGAATATAAATTTTACCGAGAGAGGAATCCGGACGGTGAGGAACAAAAGTCATCGATCTCTCCCAAGGATCCGGTATCCGGAAAAAAGAAAGGACTCGGATATCAAGATAAGCGCAAGTTGGAAATACTGGAAAAAGAGATATCCGAGCTGGAGTCGGAAGAACGAATTCTCGTCGAGACGCTGCAGTCGGGGACCGCATCTCCGGAAAAAGCGAAGATCTCCGGAGAGAGATTAACGACAATCCAGGAAGAACTTGTCCGGAAAGTCGGGGAATGGGAAGACCTAGCTTCCAAGGAAGTCTAGAGGCAATTCGAATTTAGTTCGAACGCTCCGACGGATATCGCGTTCGATCCTAGCGGTTGTAGGAGATAGGGTGTCGTGGTTCTGGTCGTTAAAGCCAGGTCCGTATTGAATAAAGGTAGATACGCCGCGGGAATCGGAGGTGTAACTCCCCCATACATCGAAGTGCAGGGCATTGTTGACGAAGAAGGAGTTCCTAGCGCGCCGGGCGTCTTCGGGAAGAAAACGAAATCTTCCGACGAGGTAGCTATAAAATTCGGGTTCGCGTTATACGAATTGGTGAAATTACCGGTAGGCGGGAGGGTAGGCGTCGAACAAAGAGTCGAGGAGAGAGTGAAATTTCCGCAAACGGAATATTGCGTCCCTCCGATGACGGCGGGAATGTTCGTATAGAAATTATTTCCCCGAACCACCGACCCCGCTGCCGGCGAATTTCCGATCGCTAACGCCACACCGTTGCTGGGAGCCGATCCTGATTGTCCGAATATCTGATTATTATAGATGCTGTAGGGAAGTCCGACGAGACTTTGGGCAGTAATTCCGGTGGCGTTACCCACCACACCCGACGTAGCGTTTCCAAGGTAAATACTATTATTAAAGATATATAAATTCGTCGGATCCGCGGAGCTCGTTACTTGAATTCCGTACGAGATGACCGGAAGAATCGTGGTTTGATTCAAATATTGGATTCCGTTAATTTCATTATCGGCGATCGCGGAAGTATACGCCGAACTGAAGTTTTGGACGATCACTCCGGAGCTATAGCCGGTCGGAGCGGATTGCATGCCGTTGATTCGATTATAGGCTAAAACTACCGAGGAACTGTCGATTACGACTCCGGCAGATATATTTCTTCCGGAGCCTCCGTAAACGTAATTGAATCCGACCAAGACGTTTGCGCTGGCCGTTATATAGATTCCGACTTTTCCTCCCAAAGCCGCATTTGCACTTGCTTTGCCCCCGTCCAAAACATTCCCGCCGATTCGTACTTGTCCGGGACCGGCCGTCCCTCCGATGAGAATCGCGGCAGAAGCGTCCGCATTCGGTAATGCTTTTACGACAAACCCGCTAAATTGAATGAAGTCCGAGGCCGATGTTAGTGCAGCGGTGGTTATAAGAACGGGAGTGCAAATACTTCCGGGATAAGCCCCCGCGCAAACTTGATTGTCTGAAATAACGGAAGGATTGTTTTTTACGTCCTGAACGGTAAATGTCGAATCGTAACTTCCTAAGACGGAAGTTTTAGCGTTCAATAAGATCTGATCGGTCGCGGTTACGGTGATAGGGTAGGTCGATCCTCCTTGTACTAGGACGTAGCATACCGTGCCGGTTGCATTGCAGGCGTTGACCCCCCTTTGAACGGTTCTGCATTCGGTGGAAATCGAATTACAGTTATTTAAATCGCTTCCGCCCGTAAATGAAACATACATAACGTTTGAAGTAACGTCAAAGTTGTACCAAACTCCCGTCGAGTTCACGACGGAATTTCCGGCTCCGTCCTTGCAGCCGGTCAAGTTCACGAAGACCTGTCCGGCACTAATTCCCCAGTAAGACGCGGGACCGGGTGTCAATTGAATCGTATCGTCGTTGGGCGCCGCTAATGTGCTGATGCTGACGTTTCCTGATCCTATATTCGTTCTTCCGGCAATAGTTGCGGCGCCGTTGATAACGCAGGAATTAATCCCATGGGAGGAAAATTTAATAAATGCGGAACTGGCTTGGGGAACCAGCATGGAATTAGGAGAAAACGCGATTGCACTCAGACAATTTACGTTAATTGTAAAGGTGCTGTTCGGCATCGTTCCGGGGTTCGGTACGGTCGTGACCGCACAATTATGCCCGGAGGGCGTCGACAGGATTTGGACATTGTACGCGTTCCCGGCTCCTACTTGATTAGCGAAGATTTGGGTTCCGTTTCCCGTAAAAGAAAGAGTATCGGTGGAATTTTGAAGCAATAGTGTAGAGGTATTACTCGAGGCGATTCCTACAACCGTGACGCTCAAATTATTGAAGGCCTGAGCACATTGTATTACGATTAACGTAGACGGATAAGTGATCGGTCCATTCGGGTTATTGATCCGACAGGACAAATTGCTGGCCACAGGAGGTCCGGATACGATCTGCACATTGTACGAACTTATCGGAGACACCGGAGTGGGGAATGTTAGCGTGCCGTCGGAGTTGAACGTCAACGATTCGTTCAGACTATTGCTTACGACTAACGTATTTCCTCCTAACCCGGTCACCTGGACTTTTATCGGAACGGGGGTCGTCGATACGGCGGATGCGGAACTAAACGTAAGAAAATCCAGTACGGAGCCTTGCACAGGCTTTTTGTAGCAGCCCGAAAAAAAAACGGAAAATACTAGTACTAAAGCGGATCGGAAGACGACGGACCGGGACGCGATATAAAATGATCCATTATTAAATCGTAAATCGGTAATACGATTTTCTACCATGAAAATTGTACCCCAACTTCGACTCTTTGGCGTAAATATTGTTGGTTGGAGGCGGCAAACGAATAACCACCTCCGTCTCTTTCGTTTCTTATGACCGGTGACCAGCTGGCCGTTTTGTCCGTACCTTCGATTTTTACCTGTCTAGAACCCGGAAAAAAAGCCGTATCCGCGAGATTGAGAGCATAAAGAACTGCTAATATTCCTATGGAAAGTTCGACTTGATGATATGAGGTTGAGGCGGCGCTATATTTACCGGGAATTTGCAGATAATTAATCAGGGCCAACGGGTATACGGAGACGTTCCCGGTTTGAACGCTATAACCTAACAACGCATTCGTTCTACGCGCAGCATCGTAATCTTTCACAGAATGAAGATACGACTCACCCTTATAGTACGTGTAGGCTCCGACGGCTGCGATTAAAATCGGAAACGAATAGGATCTGATTTTGGACTTTTCCTGGTATACTTGCCCCCAACCGGGAAGCACTGCGGATCTTGCGATCGCTCTATAATCGAAACGGAAGGGTTCTGGCGGAGTTAATCGTTTTTGTAACGCGGCAAGTCGCTCCTGAGTATCGGCGACGAGTAAAAAGGCTTCCGTTTCGGTAATTTTGTTCCTAGGATTTTCCAATCGCAAAGAGAGAATCCCTTCCGGAACTTTCTTCTTATCGAAGTAAACTAGGATCGTATCAGGCTCCTTATATTCGACGGACTTGATGATCTGAACTTCTTCTCCGTTAGAGTCTCTTAGAGATACTTTCGTCGCCTCGGTTAAATACTTACCTTTCAGTTCGAAAGTTTCCGGTAGATCTTGACTCAGATAAGAATTTTTCGTAGAGGAAGTTAGAACAGGGGGCCTGGAAAGAATGACGTCAAACGGAATCCAAGATGAAAAAATGGAGACTCGACCGTATCTGTTCAAAACTCCGATCCGGTGTTCATAGGTTCCGGGTTTTAAATCCACGATGATTTGCGTGGCGGTCGTTTTTTCTCGCGTGATTCTTCCGTTCGAATCCTTGATCTCGACCAGGTATCCGCCTGAATCCGGAATTGCTTTCCATTCTAATTTGACTCCATCCTCCTTGTCTTTTGCAAAGAGGGAAACGGAGAAAAATAGGCAACCCGCTAGAATAAATAGGCGCATTACTTGAGGGCTTGTAAAACGACTATTCGACATAAATTTCCTTAGGAGTCAATACTTCCGGCGCCTTTAAGGTTGCGGATAAAAGAACGTTGAATTCCCTTGATAAAGGAATTGTAGTCCTACTTTTGCCCGCTTCGTCTTTGTATTTAGCGCTTAATCTCCACTGATATTTTCCTGCCCTTAGTTTATACAACTCCCGAAATTCGAATGTTTCTCCTCGAATTTCCTTTTTTAAGATCGGTTTCCAGTTTTTTCCTTGGGATTCGAGTAATTCTAAAACGTAAATTTCGGGGGTTCCTTGGGTTTCCCAGTAGAAAGAAAGGCTTTCTTTATCGTCTAAGTCGATTTTATCCCGGTCTCTCGGATACACCGGAGTTACAAACGGGGCTGAATCCGAGGTCCTGAAATTTGCCACCGAACTCGAAACGAGAGTTTCTCCATTAGGAGTCACTAGGCCGACTCTCCAGTAGAAGGAACCCGGAGAGGGCAAGGATACCGTAATAGCGCCCGATCTCACTCTGGAATCCGTGAGTTTCGTTTCGAAAGACGCATCCCTCGCTAATTCGACTCTATAGAGCCCGCTCGGATCCGGTCTATCCCAGCGAAGAATTATTTTTCCGTCGGATGGGTGCCCGGATTCCGTACCGTCTTTCGGAGAGGAAAGTTTTATGAAATCGACATGTTTTAGCACGAATTTTTGAGGAGAGGAATCCCTTTTTCCGCCGTCTTTCAAATTGCCCCGTACTTTCCAGAAATAAACGCCTTCTTTCCAATCGAATTCCGGTTTAAGAAAATTGTCCGATCCGGTGCGGGACAAGAGTATATTTTTAAATTCTCGATCATTAGAAATTTCTAAAGTATAGGATTGAAATTCCCTATTAGCCGACCAACTAAAAAAGGAATTTCCGGTTTTGAAAATCCTTAATCCGATTTCCTCTTCGGGCAACGGACGATGTAGACGGGGAGGTTCCGCCTCGGCCAGCTTTCTGACGGAAAACGGTATTGCCGCGGATACCTCTTCGGAAAATCCTTCTCGATCGGAATGCATTTTGACGCGCGCGAAAAAATTACCTTCGGACTTCGATTCCCATTTGGCGAATCCCGATTTGGATTCGGATCTGAATGCGATTTGTTTAAAGTTTGAATCTTCCGCGATTTCCAGAGTGTATCTGGCGTTAGGATCCGTGACCGACCATTGGAACCGAATCACTGGAAATCCCGTCGTGAAAGTAAACGTCTCTTTTGCGGCGGGGGAGAGCAACCTAGGGCTGTTCCAGGAGAGGACCCTTAAATTTCTCGCCAAACTGGATTCATTCTTACCTGTTTTGGGATTTCTTCCGGCTACTTTCCAGAAATAGTTTCCGACTGATACGTTAACCGAAACCTCTGAGTCCGTTGCAGGAATTCGTTTAAGCCCGATGCGAAAGGACGGATCCTTTGCGATTTCCAAATAATAGTTTTTTACTCCTGCTTCGGGCTTCCAGGCAAAACGCAACGGCGAAGTTTCACCCTTTACGGGTACTATCGCCCCGTCCGCCGGGGCGATTTGCTCTAATTTTAGCGTGCGAACTTCCAACGTGTTTCCCTTAAGTTCCGCAGCCTGATTTCCGTTCAGCACGCTTTCACCCGAAGATGAGACGACTTTGGCCTGTCCCTCCTTGACTTCCAAATTTAGGGCCTTACCTTCGTCTTTTGAAAGTTGCACATTTGAGTTTGCCAAAGATATCTTCGTATCTCCCGAACTGATCTGCAACTTGCTTGCATCTCCGCTATTGGTGGCGGACAGAGAACCGGACACGAAACTGATCTTATCCGTGTCCTCGATAAGAATCATACTTCGTTCGCCCATCTGAATTTCCGTGGAGTTGCTTCCGTCTTTGAACAAAAGTACGGCTAAAGAACCTTCCTCAGTACGAATCGTGTCCCTAAAGCGGATCGGATCGCTCGGATCCAGCTCTTCCCAGACAACTTCGGAATCTAGCTTTCTTAAAATCTTAAGTTGTTTGGATTTAAGTTCGCCTACGATCTTATTGTTTCCCGACTTCGGGCCCGCATTCGCATATATATAAAGTAAGGACGAGAAAAAGATAATCAGCAGTACGAGGCCGGTGACTACGAATTTGGCGTCAGTCAAGTATCTCATACTTTACTTCCTCTTCCGGATCTCCGTCATGCTTAGCTTTCTTCGCATCGAATTCGATTCCGATGAGCTTTCTGAGATCCGCCACCGAGGCGGGCGTTGCCGGGTCGTCTTTTCTGCCCAATACGGCATAGATTACTTGAGGCTCAGCTTTCCCTTTCACCTTGATCGATTGCATTTTTTCGACCGCAAAGATCTCTCGAACCTGATCGTATAGATCCTGCGTGATCAGCACATCGGTTCCGAAGGGTTTATTTAAAGCTTCGACCCTGGAGGCCAGGTTTACGGCATCACCGATAACCGTGTATTCGAGTCGTTCTTCCGAACCGATTTGTCCCGCGATCACCGGTCCGTAGTTCAATCCGCAGCCGATCCGAATCACCGGCCTTTTATCACCCCCTCTCCCTTCGTTGAATTTCTGGAGAGCTTTACGCATTAGTAATGCACCGTTTACCGCGTTTTCGGCGTCCTGAGTTCCGGAAGACTTCAGGGCACCCCAAGTCGCCATGATGGCATCGCCTATAAATTTATCCACGATCCCGTGGGTCTGATTTACGCAATGAACCATTTCGGTCATATATTCGTTTAGAAATTCGACGACTTCTTCCGGTTGTAATTTTTCGGAGATTGCAGTAAAGGATCGAATATCGGAAAAAAAGATCGCGCACATCTTTCTTTCCCCACCCAAGGTCAACTCTTGATTTAGGACCATTTCGGCGATCTCTTTGTTAACGAATCGACCTAGGGCATCCTTAACTTTTTCCCGCTCTTCGAGCCCCTTGCCCATGGTAACGAAGTAATCGGTCAAAAGCCCGACTTCGTCCTTTGTCGTGGACTTGATTCCGATCCGGAAATTTCCCTTCGCTATTTCGACGGTTGCGTTCAGGAGAGCTAATAAGGGAATTGTAATATTCCTAGCGAGGAAAAATACGATTATCAATGCCATACACAACGCGATTGCCATGATCAAAAGGTTTTTTGTCTGAATTCTGTAAACCATCTCGAAGACTTTCTCTTCGGGTACGGTGACGATGACTCCGGCTCCTCCGAAACCTACTTTCTGAAACGATCCGTAGTATCTAGTTCCGGTGGAATCCTGGTACCGAGTTTGCTGACTATCTTCGCGGACGGCCGAGAGCATGGTTTCGAAGATGGGTAAGTCGGCCCAATTCGTCTGAGAGGCGAGAAGTTGCGGATCGTAATGAGCGATTAGATCTCCGTCTCCGTTGATCAGGAACGGAACGTTAATATCCTGTTTTTGGAATGCACTCAGAAGTCTTTCGGATCTAAGAACATAAATCAAAATTCTGCTTTTGGAAGCGTCCGCTACGGATATGGAAAAGGCCGGTTCTTTGAAATCCGGAGTCAGGTTATCGATTCGACCGTCCGAATTGAGAGTTTTTAAAAAAGTCGATTCTTTGCCTTTGATTGCCGAGTCCAACTCTTCACGGTTCGAGGAAATTCCTTCCAAATACGAATCGTTATAAAGTACTACGTCCTTTTTTAAGGATTGTCCTTGGACTTTATAAATTCCGACTAATAGAAAGTCCGGTTCGTTTCGAAAAAATAAATCGGCGTAAGCTCCCGGTCCTTTCGGATCGAGTAATTTGTCGGTAAGGGATTTTCCCTTGTCCCGGATATCCTTTAAGTCCGACTTAACTTTAATACCTAATATGTTTACCAAGGAGAAGTTCGTTTCTAAAACCCGAACTTCATAATTTTTTTTGAATTCGCTGGACGCGTAAAGGATGACCGTGGAAACCGTAACGGTCATTAATAGGGAGATGACTCCCATTAATTTTAATTGAAGCGGAAATTTCGCCTTAGTCTGATCGGCGGGCGACAGGTGAGCGACTACCGGAGCGGGGATTTCTTTTTTGGTTTCTTTCGGGGGAGGACTCTCTCGCTTCGAATCGGGGGCGCTTTCCTTCGGTTCGACAAGGGATTCCATCGAAGCAGCGGGAAGATCTAGATCTTTCGGCTTTGCAAAATCGTCGAGAGCCGCAGGACTGTCGGATCCGGGGACCCTGGGAGATTGGGATTCTTTACTGGAAACCTGAATTTTTCTTTTTTCTTCGAGCTTATCGACTTTACCGTTTTTTAAGCCGTTATTCTTCCCGTTTTCCGGATGGGAACCGCCCAAACTAATTTCTCGAAATGAGAGAGGTAATTCCCTCAAAAATACGGAGAATTCCCCTCGGTTTCCTTCCGGAATTTCCCTTGGAGGTTTTCTTCTCGAAATGAAACTTTTAAAGTCGTTTAATAATAGCGGTTCAGAGTCACCGGATAAGGACGGGAACCAGGCTCCCAATTCTCCCGGAGCCAAATGAGGGTGTGCAGACAGGACCATTTTAGAAAGCAGGACTTCCCATCTTTCATTCAATTCTTCCGGAACCAGAAATAGAATATTGGATCTTCCGATCGACTGAAGAAGTTTCCAAGCGCAAAAGAAAACCGACTCGTTCGTTTCCGGTCCTAAAGGAATTTCTAATGCATAAAGTTTCCAATCCTCTCCGTGAAGCGACTCTTCCAGATCCGTAATGATCGACGAACCTTTTTCGGAGAAAACGCAGACAACGGTTTTGATCCCGCGATCCGACCAATCCGAAATCTGTTGCCTATTCGACCGGGCATGGGAGGAGACAGGCTCCCAGAAAGCGACGGAACCGTTTGTCCCGAAGGGAATGTATTTAGCCGAAGAGTTCATCGTTTGTCCGATCGAAAGAAACGTCTTTCAGATCTGGTTATCCCTTAAAATAAAGAAAAAAATTTCCCGTTTGCAACGAAAAGAATATTCCGAAATGCCTCTGTTAAATTATCGGAATTGAGGACAGTCAAATTGAAGGGAAATGGAATTTGTTCCAGTTAGTAAAAGCCGGAAACGGTTGCTAACACCGGGATAGGAGAAATTTTGGACTACTAGGAGGAAGCAAATGCCTTTCGCAAAATTCGTTACTAATCGAGGAACTTTTTCTGTTTTATTGGATACTGAGAAGGCCCCTGTCACTACCGGAAACTTCATCGAGTTAGCCAAAAAGGGATATTATAATGGACTCATTTTTCATAGAGTCATTCCAAATTTCATGATTCAGGGTGGATGTCCGAGTGGAACCGGAACCGGTGGACCGGGGTATAAAATAAAAGACGAGTTCCATCCGGATCTAAAAAATAAGAAATTTACCATCTCCATGGCAAACGCCGGACCAAATACGGGCGGCTCTCAGTTTTTCATCAATGTCCGAGACAATCTCTATTTGGATAATCGGCATGCAGTCTTTGGCCATGTGACAGAAGGAGAAGATATAGTCCTGGGGATCTCCGAGACAGAGACCGGACCAGGTGATCGTCCGGTCCAGCCAGTAGTCATTGAAAGCTTGGAAATATTAGAGACATAGTTGCCAATAATTCATTCGATTGGCTGAATTATAACCATATGGCGCGGAAAAAGACTTGTAAAATCCTCATTTTCGCCATATTTTAAGCCCTCTTCCACGGAGTTTCTACTGTCCTGGAAAGAGAGCCCTAACTATGGGAACGCCGAACGAGTCTATTCCATCCTCCATCGACTTCGTGTTAAGCGAGGGTCAGGTATATAAAGATCGATTGGAATACATTCTATCCAACGTAACACTCGTTCTATTTTCTACGGATAGAAATGGAACGTTTACCTACGCAGCAGGTTGCGGAATATTCGGAATTGGAATCGAACCTGAGTCTTTGGTTGGAGCTTCCTTTTTCGAAGTAGATTGGTCGGGCAGGGTTCGAGATTCGAATGGTGAGTTTCGACCCATGACGAGAGAGGCGATTTTCCAGTCCGTCTTTCAAGGTAGAATGATCGAAGCCGAGACCCGCTTTGGGGGAAAAATATTCTCCAGCCGTTTCTCACCCGTTTTCGGAACCGAGGGTGAAATCGAAGGACTGATTGGCGTAAGCATCGATATCACCGATTCAAAAAGGAGAGAGGCTTCCTTCCTGCGGAAAGTCGGCGATTTTAGCACCGCTCTACAAGTTCTTCCGATCATCGTCTTTTCCTTCGATTTGGATGGGGTCATTCTTTTTGCGGAAGGAAAGGGATTCGAGCGACTCGGTTTAACCGTACAGGACGTGATCGGCAGGAATTTTTTCGATTCGCAACCGGATCAGGTCGAAAGGAATCAGGCAATCCAAAAAGCGATCGGAGGAGTCGATTCTTTTTACCAATCTCGGGTCAGAGGTAAAGTCTTTGAAAATTGGTTATATCCGAGATTCGACGAATTAGGTAGAACAACCGAGATTTTAGGTATCGGTTACGACGTCACGGAGCGGGAGGTTTTGAATAATAAATTAAGAGAAAGTGAATTAAATTATCGTAATTTATTTAAAAGTAATCCTCAGATTATGTATATTTTCGATCGGGAGTCCTTCCGGATCCTAGAGTCTAATTCGACCGCTCAGTCGGTTTGCGGTTACTCCGAATCGGAATTTCTGGAAAAGACCGTTCTGGATATCCATCCCGCCGACGACCGATCTTGGGTCCTGGATAAAGTTCAAAACTTGGCGCTTGGACCTAATTTTTTTTCGGAAGTACTGCATCGGAAGAAGAGCGGAGAATTTTTTTACCTGGATATCGCGTTAACTCATTTTCGGTTTTCCGGTCGGGATTGTATTTTGGTGTCCGGTTCGGACGTGACTCAGCGAGTTAGAACGGAAGCCGAGAACAGATTCAATTTACAACTTTTATCGCAAATCAGCGACGCGGTAATCGCCTTGGATTCCGAATTTAGAATCACTTATTATAATCTTCCTGCGCAGCATATGTACGAAATTTCCGATCCTAGTTTAATCGGAAAACATTATAGGGAACTATTTCAGGAAGATTGGATTTCCGACGGAAATCGTACTCGAGCGATGGATGAATACGAACGTAACGGAATTGCCAATGCCGAGATAATCCATACCTTGAAATCGGGAAAAAGGATTCATCTCGAGACTAGTTTCAAGAAGATTTCGGATCCAAGAGGAAACGATGCGGGTTTGATCATGGTAAATCGGGACATCGCGGAGAAAGTATTCGTCAGGGAATTTCTTAAAAAAGCGGTATCCGATTTGGAGATGACGAACCGCGAATTAGAGCAATTCGCTTACGTTGCGTCTCACGACCTGCAAGAACCGTTAAGAACCATCGCCAGTTACTTGCAGCTTTTAGAAAGGAAATTTTCTCCACAGCTACCTTCCGAAGCGAAGGAATTCATCCAAATTACGATCGAAGCCGCTAAGCGACAACAAGGACTGATCGAATCGTTACTCCGTTATTCCAGATTAGGCGTAAAAGAAGACAGATGGGAAAAAATAAACGTTAAGGCCTTATTGGAAAATATCCGAGAAGACTTATCTTCGGTGTTGAAAGAGGCTAAGGTTCGTATCGAGATCGAAGGGGAGATGCCGGTTGTTCTCGGAGAACCCGATCAGATACGACAATTATTCCAGAATTTAATAACAAATTCCGTAAAATTTCGGAGTCCAGAACGGAGTCCGAAGATCGTAATTTCAGCCGCTAAGACTCGAGCCGAGTGGAAATTCAGAATAGCGGATAATGGAATCGGGATAGATTCCCGTTATTTCGATAAAATATTTATTATATTCCAAAAATTGCATCCTAAGTCGGAATTTCCCGGCACAGGAATCGGGCTTTCCGTGTGCAAAAAGATCGTTGAAAACCATGGGGGAAAGATCTGGGTGGAATCCGACGTCGGCGTCGGATCCGAATTTTTCTTCACGATCCCCGTTCGGAGAGACTGATGAATTCGATAATTAAGGCAACCTTCGATATTTTACTCGTGGAAGATAACCCGGCCGACGTTCGATTGACTTTAGAGGCACTTGGAGAAGCGCCTAAATCCAAGAATTTAATAGTCGTAAAGGACGGCGAGGAAGCCTTGGATTATGTCAAAGGCGAAGGACAGTATTCGGATTCGGGGAATTCCAGGCCGGATCTGATTCTATTGGACTTAAATCTTCCCAGAAAGAACGGTTTTGACGTGTTGAAGGAACTGAAGGGAGATCCCGATCTAAGAAGGATTCCTATCGTGGTTCTGACGACTTCCGGTTCCGACAGGGATATTTTACAAACTTATAATTTACATGCGAACTCCTACATACAAAAACCTGTGGAGTTCGAGAGCTTTATCGAAGCTATGCAATCGTTGCGAATCTACTGGTTTCAGACTACTACGTTACCGCCAAGATGAGTGCGAAAATGACCTCAACGCTGATCAAAGTCAAACAGGTACTCGTAATAGAAGATAATCCCGCCGATTCAAGATTGATCGGCCTCTATTTAGAAGAGGCGGGAGGTCATTCCCTTTGTACCTCCTATGCCAATACGGCCGCCGAAGGTCTCGAGATCCTTCGCTCCCGCCCGGGTGAGATCGAATGCATCGTTTTAGATCTTTCCTTACCGGATAGTTTCGGCTTAGACGGTTTCGATGCGATACGTTTGGAGTTTTCCGGAATACCGATCGTAATATGCTCCGGTTCGGAGGATGAGGGGCTCGCTAGCGAGGCTTTAAAGGCCGGCGCGCAAGATTACCTGATCAAAGGCAAGTTCGATTCGCACTTACTGAATCGGTCCATTTTATACGCTATGGAGCGTAACGATTTACTTTCTAAATTGAACGAGCAGGCTTCCATTATACGCGAAAGCGAGGAAAGATATCGGTTACTTTTCGAAAATAACCCTCTTGCCGTTTGGGTATACGACTATAAAACTCTGGAAGTCATCGACGCTAATCAGGAGGTGGAAAGGCTTTACGGTTACAGTTGGAAAGAAATTCAAAGATTAGCGATTTCCGACATTCGACTCGCTTCGGGGGCAAAGAAAGCCATGTCGGAACACGCTGCCTTGAAAAGCGGAAAGAACCCGCCTGTCACCACCGTCCACAGGCGACGTACGGGGGAATTTATCTTGGTCGAAGTGACTTCCTATAAATTCAAATTGCGGGGACGCGAAATAGTTTTGGCGATCGTAGTCGATATTACTAAATGGAAACAGGCCGAGGAATCGTTAAGAGAGTCTCTTCGAGACAAGGAGGTCCTACTGCAGGAAATACATCATAGAGTTAAGAATAATCTTCAGATCATGGCTAGTCTGTTGAATCTACAGTCGAATTACGCTAAAAACAAAGAGGTAATCCGGGAATTAAAAGATACGGAAAGTAGAATCTACTCGATGTCCCTGGTTCATAACGAGCTTTATAATTCTAAGAATCTCGCGGATGTAAAATTACGATCGTATATAGACAAACTTTTGGACAATCTTTGGAACGTGTACGGAGTAGGAGAGGAAATCGAAAGGCGGATAGAAGTAGGCGAATTGAGCTTGGAAGTGGACACCGCTATTCCTCTCGGCATGATCCTGAACGAGATCGCGACGAATTCATTAAAATACGCGTTCCAGAATCGAACGTTCGGTAAGTTCTTCATTTCTGCCGTCCAAGACGAAAAGACGATTCGAATGGAAATCGGAGACGATGGGGGAGGAATTCCGAATCTAGATGAAATCGAAAAAAAAGAAACATTGGGGCTGCAACTTGTCCGAATTTTATCCAAACAATTAAAAGGGGACTTGTCCGTAACGACGGATTCCAAAGGAACCCGTTTTGTTATTATTTTCCCGACTAATTGATTTTGATTGAAAAATGCGTATCATTTCCAAAAGGAAAAAATACGTTTCTTTCCTTCGGCGAGTCTATGCCGCTAATTTCTTAAATTCAACCATGCAAGCTTTGCAAGCATCGGCACAGGCCTTGCATTCTTCGTGATGATCGGCATGCTTATCGCATTGTTTCGCACAGGATTCGCAAACATTCAGGCAGATCGCCGCTATCTTTTTCGAAGAAGTCGAATTTAAGCTTCCGAGTTTTATGAAAGCATTACACAAAGCGACAGTCTCCTCGACGCTTTTTAAGCAGTCGGCTAGTTCCGATTTTCCGGAGGAGAGGGCTTCTATGCACATAGCGATGCAGAGTTCCCCGCGTACAACGCATTCTCCCGATGCCAGGATGGCGGAAGTAAGCAGAGTCGATTTTCCTTCGATTTTCTTCTTTACGTGTCCTTTTTTTTGCGAATGATCATGTTCTTGCGAAAGTACTTCGGAGAGACTTCCTAGTGTTAGGAGAGTAGCTCCGGCTGCACCGAAAAATTCTGTTCTTGTCAGTTTGGAATTCATGCTTTTTACCTTGGGAATACTATGATATCCGCCAAAAGCCCTAGCCAGAACTTTTCAACAGCCTGCTCGAAATTTCGAGCGGAACTATAGTTGAAAAAAGGAATTGATCGTCCAATACGTACGTTAATGCAGAATTTTCCGGCAAGTGATGAAAAAAATATCGCGAACTCTATGGCGGGAGGAATGGATCGAATTTTGATTTTAGACGATGCTCCGGAAAATTGCCTTTTGGTGGAGCGAATTTTAAGAAAGGCCGGATACGGAGATATAGTCGCCACTCAATCGCCGGCAACCGCGCTCGAATGGTTGGGACTCCAAGGCGATCCTAATAATAAACAAAAAATTTCCTTATTGCTATTGGATATCCTATTACCGGGAGGGCAAAACGGATTAGATTTGTTGCGACAGTTTGCAGGACGGGACGAACTCGCGGATCTTCCGGTTATCATCATAACCGCTATCCATGATACTCAGACATTAGAATCGGCCTTTGAAGCGGGAGCGGTCGATTATGTGACCAAGCCGTTCGATGCAACCGAGTTGCGAGCCCGCGTTCGCTCCGCATTGCGCCTAAGACACGAGATGGTCCAGCGTCGCCAGAGAGAAAAGGATCTGGAAGAGATCACGGACAAACTCTCGGAGGCGTACCAAACCTTACTACGAGTATCGAGAACGGACGGTTTATCGGGAATCTGGAATCGTCGATTCTTTGACGAGATTTTGGATGTGGAATGGAAACGAGCCAGTCGTTCGGGCAGACCGATTTCGTTATTGTTAATCGACATAGATTTTTTCAAAAAATTCAACGATACTTACGGACATCAAGCGGGGGATGAATGTATTCGAAAGGTTGCGACTGTGCTAAAGGAAACTGCCAGACGCGCAGGAGATTTTCCGTCAAGATACGGAGGGGAGGAATTTGCGGTTATTCTTCCGGAAACGGATTCGGATAGCGCGCTGATCGTTGCGGAAAATATCCGAACCAAAGTCATGGCATTGAATATTCCTCATCAAAGTTCCGTGGCGTCTCCGAATGTTTCGATCAGCATCGGAGTAGCGACTCAGAGATCCACGAAAACCAGCGGGAGCAAGGAAGAACTCGTCCAAAAAGCGGATCAGGCATTGTACAAATCTAAGGAGTCGGGTCGAAATCAGTCGACGGTTTATTCTTAATAATCCTTCGATTCGATCGATATTCATGCGATAACTATAATTTGAATGTCATTGACGTTGGTTCCTGTAGGCCGAGTAATGAACGCATTTCCGATCGCTTCTAACGCGGTCGCAGAATCATTATTTTCTAATGCAATTTCCGGATCGATTCCTGAGGATAGGAGATCCCCCCATGTCGAACCGTCTGCGAATCCTCCCGCATTTTTCGAATTCCCGTCTATCCCGTCCGTTCCGAAGGAGAGCAAAAGTAAATTGGATTCGCCTTTGATTTCTTTCGCGAAGGATAATACGAGTTCCTGATTTCTCCCGCCTCGTCCGTCCCCTTTTAGGGTAACGGTAGTCTCCCCTCCGCCTATCAGAACCAAGGGCCCTTGGGTTTTCTTCCGTTTCGCTAGGTTCGCTAAAATTATACCCGCTTCTTTTGCCTCGCCTATGATCGGGGCTTGGATTCTCTCCACGCGGAAACCCGATCGAATCGCGAAAGATTCGGCGGATTGAAGCGCTTGCTCAAGGCTACCGATTACGATCGTTTGATCTCTCGTATCCTTTTTCAAAGTCGGCGGGAATCCGTTTAAGAATAATTCGGAATCCGCGGACCAACCATAGCGATCGAGGATCCGCTCTATCTCGGACCGCAGAACCGGGTAGGGCAGTGCCGGTCCGGACGAGACCCAAAACGGATCCGGCTCCAACACATCGGACAGGATTAATTGAATCATCGCCGCCGGTTCGCAATGGTTTCGGAACCGACCGGCCTTTACTCCGGATAGAAGAGGGCGTAAGGAATTCACTTCCCGAATGGATGCGCCGGAAGAAAGAAATCTCTTATACCAATCGGTTAAGCGACTTTCGCTGACTCCGATGCGAGGAAATTCGAATAAGGACGAACCTCCGCCGGACAATAGAAAGAGAACCGTATCCGTTTCCGATAAGGAAGCGGTTCTTTCCCAAATGAGTCGACTGGCTTGAAAACTTTCCGATTCCGGAATCGGATGATTCCCGAGCAGAATTTCCTGATCTTTGGGAAGGTTCGACGGCAGATAGTTTGTCAGAACCATCGAAGTCTGAATCGAAGTTCCCCAAATATCTCCCGCTGCCTCGGTCATTTGCAAGGCAGCTTTGCCGACGGCGATGACTAGGCAAGATTCGGGTTGCTCGATTTTTCGCAATGCCTCCTGAACTTTCGCCATAGGCATCGCAGATTCGATGGCGGCTCTTGCGATTTTCTCGGCTAGTTCAGCAGAAGGTGTAAAATTCGTCATTTTTGTTTTGGAGCAATCCTGCCAATTACAGTAATTTTCGCCGGGTTCGATTCAAGTTCAAGCTAGTCGTGGAAACCCTTGGGTGTTCCAATGATCGATTCGCCAAACTACCACATTCTTTAATTTAAACCAAACAATCGGTTTATAAAAATTCGAAATTCAATAATTTTAGATGTCTATTGTAGATAATCCATTGACAAATCATCCATTTTATATATATGTCCTTCCTGGCCAACTCGACCGAATTATATAACTCGGACTTGAAAGTTTAGAATATTTTTTATACCGAACGTTCTGAATTTTATTTCGAGTAAAAACTGAGAGTTGCTTTGAAGAGAAACGGGTTTTCCACCTGAATGAGGGCCTTCCAAACAAATAGGGCCTAAGGGGAGAGAGCCTTTTATAGAATAGTGAATGAGAAGAGGTTTAAAATGGTTCGTGTAGCGAGGATTTGGGTTTTAGCGTTACTGGTCTTTTTTGCTTCGGGGGCCGTCTTGGCTTCCGGAGGCGGTTCTTCCAGCAAGCCATTAAGCGGATCTTATCCGATTGTTTTGGCTCACGGTATTTTCGGATGGGGACAGAATTCCGGTATTATCGATTATTGGGGTGGCAACGCTGCTTATCTTCAATCTCAGGGTGCTACGGTCATAACTCCTACCGTAACTGCGATGGATTCTTCCGCAAATCGCGCTGCTCTTTTGAAGACTGCGATTCTCACTGCACTTGCTGCGAATAATTATTCCGGAAAAATTAACGTGATCGGACATTCCCAAGGCGGACTAGATGCTCGGTATATGGTCTCGAATTTGGGAATGTCGAATAGAGTCGCCACTTTGACTACCTTGAATACTCCGCATTACGGTAGCCCCGTTGCAAACGTGGTAGCAAACGTGATTCCGAGTTGGGCACTTCCCTACGTTGCCGCCGTTTTGAATGCGATTGTAGGAGTGGTTTACGGCGAATCGAATGAAAACGCGATTGCCGGATTGAAATTATTGACCACGGATGGTCTGGCCGCATTCAATAATGTCACGCCGAACGCATCCGGGGTTAAATATTTTTCATACGGTTCGATTATTACGGTTCCGGACTTGATTCAGCATCCTGCGATGGGATTGACCTTTCCGATCTGTGCAATCGGGGCTCCTTTTTACGGGATGAGCATTGCAAACGACGGAGTAGTTCCTTCCTCTTCTCAATCTTGGGGAACTTGGATGGGCGGTCCTTCCTATGGAATTTTAACGACCGGAGTGGATCATTTGGAGGCAACGAATGCTCTCTATACCGGACAAAGTTGGTATGACACCAACGGTTATTTCTTAACGATGGCGTCTAACGCACAAAGTCGCCAATAGACAGAGGACAGAGGACAGAGGACAGAGGACAGAGGACAGAGGACAGAGGACAGAGGACAGAGGACAGAGGACAGAGGACAGAGGACAGAGGACAGAGGACAGACAATTATTCCTATTACCCTGACAACAATTTTTTTAAAAACGAATTATGTTGGGGCGAGGCATCAGCGGATTTTCCTCTGACTATACGGCCTTTCCAACATCGAGCAGCTACTGTCTAGCGTGAGCAAAGCGAGCGCGTCTGTCTTGCAGAGGACAGAAGACAGAGGACTGAGGACAGAACATTGATGAGCCGAGTTTCCATGCTCTATGGAAAGATTCCTGCATTACAGTAAATATCTCCTCTACTTCTATAACCTTCACAACATCGAGCAGCTACTGTCATCTGTCTTCCGTCCTCTGTCCTCTGAAAGCGGCAACGATGTGTAGGGTGCGAAGCAGTCTCAGCATTTGCGGATAACGGTTTATGTTAAGAGAAAAGAGTCGCTGAGACCGGAGCGAAAGCGAAGCCCGGAGCAGCGTGACCCGGAACGAAGTGAAGGGGGCCGCCCGCGTATTTCTTCCTCGGTTTTTGTAGCGAAGCGGCCCAGTCGGCAGCAGATTTCGTCTTCCGAAAGCGATTTTGGGTGAAAAATATGCAATTTTCCGGCTAAAATTGCAGGAAATCCAGGTTTTTTTCCAAAGAAAATGAAATTTGTTTGCGCCGCACCAAGTCTTATTTGTTAGTAAAAGGTAAGGGACGTAATGCTCGTGGAAATTCCCGTATTTGACAAGATAGTACAAGAATTCAAAGACAGGTTCTTCCAAACGGTTCGAGTGCCGGTAGAAGTACATTCCGAATCCGGGAATTTTCCGGCAACCTGGGAAGGTATAGAAGGCACTTCTCTTAGTCTTACTCTTGATCGTTTCCATCCCGAACCGGATGGCCAAACTGCAACGATTGAGCTAAGGGTCCCGTTTTGGAAAGAACCGGTTTTATTCTCCGGAAAACTATTACAGAAAAGAGTCGTTCGCTCGAAGTCTTCGGAAAGGATTACCGATACGGTCTTGATCTTCGAATCCGAGCTGACCGAATTTCTTAAAAAGAATCTTCCTAAATTCGATCTGAAGCCAAAACAAAAATAAGTCCGAGCTCGGACCTATTTTTGTACGGCTTAGAGTCAGAGAGAGATCTCTAGAATCAGGGCGGCGTGATCGGAAAGAATCGGATCTTTGCGGATCTCTAGGCGTTTCAATTTCTTCTTTAGTTCTTCCGGAACGAAAAAATAATCGATTCTCCATCCTTTATTATTGCCTCGAGCGCCTGCCCGGAAGGTCCACCAAGAGTATTCCTGCTTTTCTGGGTATAATTCCCGAAAACTATCGATCCAGCCGCTTTTTAGGAATTCGGTTAGCCAGGCTCTTTCTTCCGGAAGAAACCCGCTATTTTTGGCATTTCCTTTCGGATCATGGATGTCTTTCTCCGTATGCGCTATGTTGACATCACCGCAAAGAATGAGATTCGGGTGCTTCTTCCTAAGTTTTTTGGAAAGTTTTAGGAATTCATCCAGAAATCGCATTTTTGCCGCTTGTCTAATATCGCCTGTCGTTCCGGAAGGGAAGTAGACGGTCCAGATCGCAAAATCACCGTAATCCGCTAAAACGCTTCTGCCTTCCTTATCGAATTCTTCCACGCCGATTCCGTAGGTAATCTTCTTAGGTTCCTTTTTGGCCCAGAGACTTACACCCGAATATCCCTTCTTTTCTGCGGAGTGAAAATAGGCTTTGTACCCGAGTTTTTCCCATATTTCGGCCGAAAGCTGGTCGGATTGTGCCTTCGTTTCCTGAAAGCAAACGAAGTCCGGACGTTCCGAACTCAATAAATCTCCTAACCCTTTGGTCCAGGCGGAGCGGATACCGTTACAGTTTAAGCAGATAAGTTTCATGTTCCTCGCTCGGGTAGCCCAGGATTTTCGGGATGCGAACTCGAGGCAAAGAAAAAAACTGGTCGGTATGGGCATCCGAATCCGAGAAGTTGACGGAAGCTTCTCCTTAAAGTCTATCCTGGAGCGTGCGAAGCAAGACCTGGGCGAAACTATGCCCTTGGTCATCCCGATTTTGGAAGCGGTCTCGGATAAGGGTGATTTAGCTCTTCGCGAGCTGACGCACAAATTCGATAAATTAGACCTAGATACTTTCTACCATCCTGTTGGCGAATGGAAAGGTTCCATTCCTTCCGACTTACAAGCGGCTCTAGAAAAGGCGAAGGAGAATATAGAGACCTTCCATAAGGCTCAACTTCCAACTTCCTTGGATACGATGGTTTCCGGGAATAGATTAGGAATTCGTTATACTCCCATCGAATCCGTATCCGTTTACGCGCCCGGCGGGAAAGCTCTCTATCCTTCCACCATTTTGATGGGAGTTTTACCTGCTAAGATAGCGGGAGTTCCCCATATTCAAATCGTGACTCCGCCTCAGGATGGCGGTATTCCGGAGGGCTTATATGCGGCGGCAAAGATTGCGGGAGCGGATTCGATCATCACCGCAGGTGGAGCGCAAGGAATCGCTGCGGTTGCATACGGAACAAAAAGTATTCCTCGTTCGGAATTCGTCATCGGGCCCGGCAATAAATTCGTTACCGCGGCTAAGATCATTCTTAGCGGGCAGGGTAGAATCGGAATCGATAGTCCGGCAGGACCCAGCGAAGTATTGATTATTGCGGACGATTCCGCCGATCCGAACTGGGTTGCGGCGGATCTTTTATCCCAGGCCGAACATGGGGAAGATTCGGCTGCGATATTATGTACGGATTCGATGGAGTTTGCTAAGAAGGTTTCGGCGGAAATAGATAAAGCTTTATTAGAAAGACCTAAACGAAGGGAAATGAAAACGGCATCGATTCAAAACGAAAGTTGGATACTAGTCTTTTCGAATTTGAAATCCTGCGTCGATTTTTCCAACGAATATGCCCCCGAGCATTTGGAGATTCAGACTAGAAATTATCTGGAATTATTCGAAGGGATTCGACATGCCGGTTCGGTGTTTTTAGGACCGTATTCTCCGGTGGCGATGGGCGATTATATCAGCGGAACGAATCATATTTTACCGACGGCCGGTGGCAGCCGAATTTTCTCCTCTCTCGGAGTGATGACTTTCTTAAAGAGAATCACGTTCCAGGAAATAAACCGAGTTTCGTTGGCCGAATTGTATCCGTACGTGAAAGTTCTATCCGAATTCGAAGGATTGGACGAAGAGCACGGAAATTCGGTTAAAATCAGACTTCCGGAATAAGAGTCGAACATGATCGTATTAAAAAATCCGAATGAAGTCAGGAAAACGGTTAGAGATTGGAAATCGAAAGGTTTGAGCGTGGGCTTTGCCCCGACAATGGGGTTTCTACACGAGGGGCACGCCGCATTATTCGAACGCTCGGTCTCCGGGAACGATAAAACGATCGTTTCCATTTTCGTAAATCCCGCGCAATTTAACGATCCGGAAGACTTTGCCAAATATCCGGTGAGCACCGACAACGATTTGGAATTATGCGAAAAATCCGGCGTCGATCTGGTATATCTGCCCGATTCGGATACGGTATATCCCGGAGGAGTTCCCGATATCGAATTACGAGTACCCGGTTTGATGAAGAATTTGGATGCGGCTACTCGTCCGGGTCATTTTGAAGGAGTTTTACTCGTACTCTCCCGGTTTTTTCATACTGTCGAAGCGGATCGTTCCTACTTCGGCAAAAAGGATTATCAACAATATCTGATCGTGAAGGAATTCACTAAGATGCTCGGATTCTCCATGGAAATCATAGGGGTCGACACGATTCGAAATGTAAAGGGACTCGCACTTAGCTCGCGAAATGCACGACTATCGGATTCCGATAAGGATGAGGCACTCCTTATTTCTAGAGCTTTGAAACTCGCGGAAAATCTGATTTTAAACGGCGAAAAGGATCCGGCAGAGATTAAGACCGTGATGCAGGACGTTTTAGATTCTTCCGCCAGCATTCGAACGGATTATTTGGAAGTTTTGGATGCGAATACTTTGGCGGAGATTCCTCTATTGAAAGGGGAGGTCCTGCTTGCGATTGCTGCCTTCCTCGGTCCAGTTCGCTTAATCGACAATATTACGGTTCAGGTCTCGTAAAATCCTAGTTATGCCTAAAGTCGAAACATCCTTAGTGGATTGGAAACAACCGCTTTCACAATTGATTCAGAAGTCTTGGAAGAATCTTTCAAAAATAAGCTCGGTTCCTTCCTCTTTACATTCTCTTTTAGCAAGTATCATTGCGGATCTAAGCAAGGATTCGGTGATCGTCGTCGTCGCTACGAATACCGAAGCGGAGTTTCTTCATAGAGAATCGTTAAGCTTCGTAAAGGAAGGTAGATCCTATTATTTTCCAGGTCAGGAAGTTCTCCCTTACGAATACATGCGTTATCCTCAGGAAATGAAACGGGAACGAATCAAGGCATTGGCACAAATTCTCTCCGGGGAAAAAGTTCTGATCTTCACCTCCGTTGCCGGATTCTTGAAGACCCTTCCCGCGCCTTCCGCACTTAAGGGTAGAACGATTCGTTTGGAAGTCGGGCAGGAACTGGAATTGAATTCTCTTTTGAAAGATTTATCGCAATTAGGTTATAGTCGAAAAGACGTCTGTGAAGCTTTCGGTGAATTCAGCCTCAAGGGCGGGATCCTGGACGTTTTTTCTTCCTTTTCCAGGGAACCGATTCGAATCGACTTTTTCGGAGACGAATTGGAATCCATTCGTACCTTCGATCCTGAAACCCAGCGGTCCCTAGTTTCATTGGAGGAAGCCTACATCCCTCCCGCCGATGAATATATTTTATCGGAAGAGCAAAAGGTCGCTTATCGTAGAGTAATATCCGAAGCCGATTCTTCCTTACATCTGCCCGAGATTCCGGACGATTCCGGAGGAACTTATTTCGAAGAGCTAGTTCCGCTAGTAAGGGAAAACGTGGGATTTCTTTCCTACTTTTCCAAACCGCCGATTTTGATTTTTCCCGCTGCAAACGATTCAAAGGAACGTTTGGCGCAACTGAAACGCGAATACGAATCCTTGTTTGAAAAACGAAATAAGGAAGTAATCTGCGCCCCTCCGTCAGCCCTGCTTTCCGTAGGAAAAGAACAGGAGTCGGTGGAGAAAGCTGTCGGCATTTCCTTTTCTCAACTTCCTCCCTCCAAGCCTGGCGATCCGGTTTGTCCGTTAAACGAAGCTCCTGCATTTAAGGGAAAGATTCGGGAAGTCCGCGAGAAAATCGTCCAACTTCGGCAAGAAGGGGGCTGGAAGATCGTGCTTACCTCTTCCTTCGAGGCGCAAACGAAGCGTCTCCAAGGCTTATTCGAATCGGAAGGAATCGAACTTTTAAATTCGGAATCCACCGAACCGAAGGAAATCCTGTTCGCAAAGAATGACAGGGCCGACGTATTTCTGGTCGTTTCGGAACTTAGAAACGGATTCGTATGGGACGAAGAGAAAATTCTGCTTTTATCCGAAAACGACGTATTCGGAAGGGAATACAAGCGGAAGACGCGATTTAAAAAACAGAACAGTAAGGCCATTCAAAGTTTTCTAGATTTAAAGGAGGGAGATTTCATCGTTCACGTTAACCACGGTGTGGGTCGCTTCTTAAAAATAGAACGTGTGAATGCAGGCGGAAAAGAAAGGGATTTCTTGAAGCTGGAATACCAAGGAGGGGACACTCTCTTCGTGCCGTTGGACCAGATCTCGTTGGTGCAACGCTTCGTGGGCGGTACCGAGAAGCCCAGACTCGATAGTTTGGGGAAAAGCACTTGGAAGAAGACCAAGGATCGGGTTCAAAAAGCCGTCGAAGGTCTTGCCGAAGATTTGGTAAGAATGTATTCGAATCGTATCAAGTTGCAGGGGTACTCTTTCCCGCCGGACACCGTATACCAAGAGGAATTCGAAGCCGAATTCGAATACGAGGAAACGCCGGATCAAATCGACGCGATCGAAGCGGTCAAAAAGGATCTAGAGTCGCCTAGGCCTATGGATCGCCTCATTTGCGGAGACGTGGGTTACGGAAAAACGGAAGTCGCGATTCGAGCGGCTTTTAAGGTCGCTATGGCGGGGAAGCAGATTTTAATGCTCGCACCCACCACGATTTTAGCTTTACAACATTATAATACGATTAAAAAGAGATTCGAAAATTACCCAATTACGGTCGAACTGATATCCAGGTTGCGAACAGCCGCCGAAACCCGCGACGTATTAAAAAGATTTTCTACGGGAAAAGTCGACATGATCGTAGGGACGCATGCGATTCTCGCGAATTCCGTTCACCCTAAAAATCTAGGACTTTTGATCATCGACGAAGAGCAAAGATTCGGAGTGAATCATAAGGAATCCATTAAGAAGCTGAAAAACTTGGTGGATGTACTTACTTTGACCGCGACGCCGATCCCGAGAACTTTGCATATGGCTTTAACGGGAATTCGGGAACTTTCCATCATCGCGACTCCGCCCAAGAATCGACAAAGCGTGGAAACGTACGTTTTGGAGGAGGACGAGGATTTATTACGCGAAGCGATTCGTAAGGAATTAGCGAGGGGAGGTCAGGTTTTTTATCTGTACAATCGCGTGGAGTCGATCGAGAGGGAAACGAAACATTTAAACGAAATCGTTCCGGAAGCTTCCATCGGAGTTCTGCACGGTCAGATGACCGAAGATGAAATCGAAGAAACCTTGGTGGATTTTTACGCTAAGAAGTATGACATTCTGGTTACCACTACGATCATCGAATCCGGTATAGATATTCCGAACGTAAATACTCTCATCGTAAAGAGGGCGGATTTATTCGGCCTTTCCCAATTATATCAAATTCGCGGAAGAGTCGGACGAAGCGATCGGAAAGCGTACGCTTACCTTTTACTCCCCAGGGATCGCGTAGTAACGGAAGACGCCGAAAAAAGACTGAATACGATTTACGAATACCAGGAACTCGGCTCCGGTTTTAAGGTTGCAATGAGGGATTTGGAAATTCGGGGAGCGGGAAATCTTCTCGGAAAAGAGCAATCGGGCGACATTATGGAAGTCGGATTCGATTTATACGTTCGCATGTTGGAAGAGGCGATCGCTAGGATCAAAGGAGAGGAGATCCCTATCGAAGTTCGGACCTCGATCAATTTAGAAACCGATTTTTACATTCCTGAAACATATATTCCGGATACTCGGCAGAAAATCGAATTTTATAAGAGATTCGAAGGCGCTCGAGATCTGGACGAGATCGAAGAAATTACGAACGAAATGGTGGATCGATTCGGGGAACCTCCCGAAGAAGCCAAGACTTTCCTTCTTTTAGAGAAGATTCGGACTCTCGCCTCCGCTATCGGTTTCGAAACGGTCGCCGAAGTGGGTGAAGAAATTCGCATGAAATCCGGGGCACATTTCCGCGGTAGTTATGAGAAGATCGTAACTTTAATTTCCGCGAAGATGGGTTTAACGATGAACCCTAGAGAGCCGAATGTTTTACTTTTTCGTCCTGGCAAGGCGAATCAAAAGGAAAAGCTATCTACTCTAGTCTATCTACTTACGGAGATGCAACCAGGTAAAAAGTAATGGACGGGGAGATGCTGATCACTAATTTTTGCTTAGGAAATTCCATCGATGAAACGGACACTATCTTCCATTAGCCTACTCTTTATTTTAACCTTGATCCCCGGTTGTGGGGACGGAACCCAAGTAATCGAGTCCATAGACGGGACCAAGATCACTGTCGGCGGTTTTGAAAGCGCTTACGAAACCGCTATCGATACTCTGAGTCGTACTCAGAACATTGAAAAAAAGAATATTATCGACTTTATTACGAAAGATGCGGCCGAAGTTCCCGAACAAATGCGTCCGTTACGCGACGAGTTCCAGAAGAAAACGTTTTTTGAACGTTATCGCCAGATGCTTATGATCAAACTAGTCGCCGATAAAAGCGGCTTTACTAAGCGAGCCGATATTAAGGAAATTCTAAAGTTCCAAGAGATGCAATTAATCTCCAACTTGTACATCGCAGAACAGGTCGAATCCAAGATAAAAATATCGGAAGAGGAAGCTCAGACCGAATGCGCAGAGTTACGTAAGCGCAATGCGGAAGTGAACAGCCTTCCGATCGATCGCTGTCTCCTTTTAGCCAGAGCGCAAATTAAGAGTCGCCGTTCCATGGAAGTATATCCTAAAGTTTTGGAAAGAGTGAAGGAAGGAGTTACGATCAAACATAACGAAAAGTTTGATTTGGAAAACTACTTAAGCAAAAATATCGTATTCCCGGAAGCAGCTAAAACGGAGAATAAAGAGTCCTCCGAGGCTAAGTAATTTTCCGGGGTGTTTTGACACGCGGTAAAATTTGGAATCTTTCCTCAACGCATTCGTCCGTAGCGTAATCGAAGCCGTTACGGAGTTCCTGCCGGTATCCTCCACAGGGCACTTATTCCTTTTCTCCTCCTTCTTTCCGTTTTCGGAAGGGGGAGAATTCGACGATCTGTTCGATATCTTTATTCAGAGCGGAGCCATTTTATCCGTAATCGTGCTCTATCATGATCGTTTTCTCCGACACGGACGACTAAGCCTTAACTATCTACTCGGTAAGGAGAAAAATCCGGAAGGGATTCTCTTTGTAAGTCAAATTCTCGTAGGTTGTATTCCGATCCTAGTCGCAGGATTTCTTTTTAAGGGAAAATTGGACGTAATTAAAGCGAGATCCGATCTCCTGCTGATCCTAGGATCCGCCTGGGTTTCAGGAGGCATCTTGATTTTGCTTTCCGAGATTTGGTTCCGTAAAAGTTCTCAAATTCATAACCCGGAGCCGGTTCGTCTAAAAGACGCCATTTTGATTGGTATTTTTCAATGTGCCGCTTTGATACCCGGAGTTTCACGTTCGGCAGCTACGATCGTAACCGCTAGGTTTTTAAAGAAAGATGCCCGACATGCGGCCGAATTTTCGTTTTTCTTAGCGGTCCCGGTTCTAATCAGCGCCGGCGCATACAAGCTTTACAAGTATCGCCATATTCTGAACGGAGATACGTTGCCCATTCTTGCTTTCGGATTTTTAGCTTCTTTTCTACTTTGCATATTGGTCATTCGGTGGTTTTTAAAATATTTACAATCCCATTCCTTTGATGCCTTCGGGATTTACCGGATTATTCTGGGTTTGGCAGTTCTCATATTCTATAAATTAAATTGATGCAGGCCTGGCCGGACCGTAGATTGTGGCCTTGATTGGAATGCGTCTCTGGATCCGCACCTTTGTTCTGCTGCTTTTTCTACCCATGGTTACCTGGGCCCAGGGAGTGGACACGTCGCGCCTTCCTCAGACGTCCGATTCCACCGCATCAGGAGAAGATGACTCCTCCAAATCGGTAATTAAGACTCGTAATAAGCTTTTATCCAAATCGATCGAGTCCTTAACCGAGCGGGAAGTCGACGAACAATTGGAGAATCTGGGGTTATCGCGGGAAGGTTCCATCTATACGAAACGACAGCGGCTCAAGGCTTCTCTGGAAGAGAAGGATATGTCGGCGCCGGAGAATCTACAGATTCCGCAGGGTCCTAAGAAAGAGCCTCCAATGGTGATTGAGAACGCGGCCGAAGGCGAATTGCTCAGGGTCGATAAAACGAAGAACGGAGTTCTGGTTTTGAGAGGACGGGTTCGAATTAAACTTCGTAGCGGTCATCTCGAGGCGGAAACTATTTCGGTGGATTCCGATCGTCAGGAGATATATGCGGAAGGCGGAATTCGATACGATGATGGTCGGGCTAAAGTCGAGGGCGATAAGTTTATCTACGATTATAAGCTGGATAAGGGTGTCGTCTATAGAACCAAAGGGACTCTCGCACCCGCATACTTCTTCGGCGAAAAATTCAAGAAGTTAGACGACAAGCGATACATGCTGGAGATGGGGTACTTCACCGCCTGCAATGCGGAGAAGCCCCATTATTCTTTCGAAGTCAACAAAGTCGTTATTTACGAAGATAGAACCGCCTTCTCGACGAACGTCAAACTTAAGATAGGCGGCACGACCGTTTTTTGGCTTCCGGCTTTCTACACGAATAATCTAGGCAACGGCTGGATAACGCAAATGGGAAAGAATAATACCCAGGGCCTGTTCATGCAGAACTCCTACCAATGGTCCGCGATACCCACCTGGGTTCTGGCACCCATGGGTTATAAACTTCGGGCGGATTTTTACGAAAAGACCGGGCAAGCGGCTCAATTGGAGATGTGGAAGCAGAGCGGCGCGCTTAACTATTTGATAGACGTCGGTTATGCGAACCACAAAGACTATCAAATCACTGCGGGATTTCAGGATCGTTTTAATATAAGTACGACTGCCGTTACGAACGAGGTGGATAGGGGAACGAACTGGGCAGGATATCCCGACGTAGGAAAGAAAAGCGAACCTTGGCTGAAAGGTAGAGTTTTTCTGAATTCGAAGATGAATAATACGGAGAAGGACGTGACAAGAAATTTCTCCATTCAATATGAGAATTTTACGAATCGCTTATTCGAATACGAATATGGAAACCGCTATCAGCCTAGCAATAGTTTACAATCCTTATATACGTATCGCGACGTCCGCTTCGGATATGTTCGAAACAACCTGGAATGGAAGGCCGATTACACCGAAAATCGCGGGGACTTGTCCGTTAACGTGAATATGAAGAGGAATATGCTCTTCTATAACCTGGCTCCCCAAACTAAATCCGCATACTTTCCGACTGTGGACGTCCTACCTTCGGTTACGATTAAGAATAATTCGGAGGTAGGAAGACTTCCTTATTTCGAGACGCCCGTTTATTGGGATACGTATTTAACGAGCACCTTACTTCGCTTTTACGGCGCTCCGGTTCGGCAAAATCTGAAGATCCCGACTCCCGATGGAAATTATCAGGACCCTAACGGAGACTATAAGGAGAATCTTTTAAGGACCCAAACTTTCATTCAGGGAGAAACCGGTTTTCGAACTTCGATGAATTTCGGAAGTTACGTTTCTTTGGCGCCGAACGTTTATTACGGAGCAAAGAAACAATCCGCTGCCTTACCCTCGAATAGTCAAACTTCTCAAACGACATTCACCGCATTGGAGAGAAGTTTAGCGCGGGATAGCTACCAGTACATTCGAACGAACACGAATTTACGTATAGGCGCTCCCGTATTCTTCTTCAATACGACTTATCGTAAATTGGAAGCGGAAAAGCCGGATTTGCAGGATCCGGTATTGATGAAGAATCGCCAGCACGAACTAGAACTTTCGTTGGAAAGCTATGCATTGGAAAATTTCGAAATCTCTTTGAAAACCGTACGGGATCTTCGTAATTTTTCCTCCAGCTATCAACCCCAACCGACTAGCCAGGAAAGATGGTATTATACGGTATTCCGTTTTGCCGGGTATTTCGATTTCTTAGAAGGGGTCAGTCGCCGCAAACGGAGTTTGTTGGAGAGAAAAAGGAGTTTTTACACTGGACTTTTCTTCAATAATGACTTCGTTTATCATACACCGTTGCACAGGCCCCTTTCGAATAACCTGACTGTTTCCTATAAATTAGGCGGATTTCGTCTTCCGTTTTTGCGCTATATCCGGGAATTTGAAGCCGGGGGCACCTGGTACCATGTATATTATGCGGAGATGATCGACAGCTATCGATTCTTTATTAAGGCTAATATAGACATCACCAGGGAATTGGGGTTCGAGGCCGAGTTGGATTCCCGGGTAACTGAACCTTGGAGATATACGAATCAAACCGATAACTACTATTACCAGCGGTACATAGTCAGCCAGGATCCTACGGCTCCCTTTACCTCGATGAACATGAATTCCACGAGTATCGGTCAGGATTTGGTTAACGGCACGGGAATTAACGGAACCCAAGCCCAAAAAAATACCGCTCTGAATATAAATCGAGTAATGGGAGTCTTGAAATATAATTTGCATACGATGAATTTCAAACTCGGGCTGAGCAGTGATTTGCGTTCGGTTCCGGGAGGAACCAACGCCGCCAGCCAGGTCACTTTCTATGATCAGTCCATTTTCTTTTCCATTTCCTTGACGGATCTAACGATCGGTACGGAGGACACCTCGCAATTGACGAGAATGCGGATTTACAGGTTCAGAAAACGGCCATTGAGAGCCGGTTATTTGGACGGGGTCGATTCGGAGTAAAATATGTTGAAAGAGAGAAGCCAAACCTTCAAACTACTGTTCGTTTTTTTGGACGTAATTTTCTCCCTGGGAAGTTGTCTTTTTGCGTTCACTCTTCGATTTTACATTTTAGATCCGACGGGATCCGACCGCGCCTACGTCGAGACGGAAAGTTATATTATACTTTCATTACTTCTTTCCCTCTCTCAGGTCTTGGTTTACCTTTCCATCGATTTGTATCATCCTCGCAGGGGACTTTCCTTCGCGGACGAGTTCATGACGATCTTTGGCGGAGTCTTCCTGAACCTGCTTTTGGTTCTCTCTCTTCTTTTCTTTTTCAGGGGCGATTTGGGAAGCGAACGGTTTTCCCGATATTTCGTTTTGGCATTCGCAGTAACGAACATTTTTTCCACTAGCTTTCTGCATTTCATTACGAGGCAATTACTGAAATATCTTCGCCGTAAAGGTTATAATTTGAGAAGGGTCCTGGTGATCGGAGTTCGTGAGACTGCAGCAAGATTTGCGGATTCGGTTTTCCGCCATCAGATATACGGCTACCAGATCATCGGGTATGTCGCATCCGGAAATTTCAAGCCGATTCGGAAGGAAATGAAGATCTTAGGAAAGGCGGAGAGGATCGAAAAAGTCCTTCTTGAAGTTAAGCCGGACTTGGTGGTCTATGCCCTGAATAACGACGAGGGAGAATTTTTGCACGATGTTCTGGACGCCTGCGATACCGAGGGTATCGACTTAAAAGTTATTCCAGGGTTTCAAGAATTCATAAAAGCGAAGGGTAGGGTGGACGAGATGGACGGTTTGCCCGTTATCTCGATTCGTAATATTCCGATTCGGCTGGGCTATAATAGGTTTATTAAGCGAAGTTTCGATATCCTTTTTTCCTTAACGTTTATCGTTTTATTTTCTCCTTTTTATCTTTTACTGGCGACCTTGATAAAGCTGACTTCGAAAGGCCCCGTTTTTTATTTCCAGGATAGAGTCGGTTTGGATAATAAGAGCTTCAGAATGATTAAGTTTCGAAGTATGGTCGTTCAGGAAAAAGGACAGTCGGAAACCACTTGGACCGTTCAGAACGATCCGAGAGTCACTAAAATCGGTCGAATCATGAGAAAGACCTCCCTTGACGAAACTCCTCAGTTTTTTAACGTGCTTATAGGAGATATGTCCGTCGTCGGGCCTCGTCCGGAAAGACCTCATTTCGTGGAAAAATTCAAAAGCGACCACCGCCATTATATGCGGAGGCATGCCGTAAAAGCGGGGATTACCGGATTGGCCCAGGTAAAAGGCTTGAGAGGCGATACTTCGATAGACGAAAGAATCGCAGCCGATATTTACTATATAGAAAACTGGTCCCTATGGCTGGACATAAAGATCATTCTACTGACTCCTTTTAAAGGAGTGATGGATAAAAACGCCTACTAATCAGGACAGAGGAGAACCCGCACTCGTGAATTTGAACGAAGAATCCTTAAAAAAAATCGCAGATTTGGCTAGACTTAAAATACGTTCCGAAGAAGTCGCACCGTTTCTCCAAGATTTTAATAAAATACTAAATTATGTAGATACGATAAAGGAACTCGACGTGAGCTCCGTCACCGAAGAGGAATTGTATCCGAATTCGGGGAATTTCGTTCGCCAGGATAAAGTCGAGAATGGACTGACCCGGCAGGAAATCGAGGCGTTCGCGCCGAGCTTTCAAAACGGATATTTCGTAGTTCCTAAGGTAATCGAAACATGAACTCTCTTTGGAAATTAACGTACAGTGAAGTAAAGAAAGGCCTGAATGCAGGCGAGTTTACTCCGTCGGAACTCGCAAAATCGCTTTTGGAAAGAATCGAATCCGTCGACGCGAAAATAAAAGCCTTCTTATCGGTTGAAAAAGCATTTATTTTGAACGCTGCCTCCGAGAGCACCGAGCGTCGGAAGAACGGAAAGGCCTTGTCGGAGTTCGACGGGATCCCGATCGGGATAAAAGATAATATTTGCGTTAAGGGCATGTTGACTACATGCGCCTCTAGGATCTTGGAAAATTATCGTTCTCCTTTCGATGCGACCGCCGTCGATCGCCTTTTAAAAAAAGGATTCGTTCTTTTTCCTCGAACCAACATGGATGAATTTGCGATGGGCTCTTCCACCGAAAATTCCGCGTTTCAAATCACCACGAATCCCTTCGACACGACTAGAATTCCCGGCGGGTCCTCGGGAGGTTCTGCGGCAGCAGTGGCGGCCTCGATGGTGCCGGTTTCCTTGGGCTCCGATACGGGAGGTTCCATTCGGCAGCCGGCTTCATTATGCGGGATTTACGGATTGAAACCGACTTACGGAACCGTCTCTCGCTACGGCCTAGTCGCGTACGCTTCCAGCCTGGATCAAATCGGTCCGCTTTCCAAGGATCTTCAAGGAGTCATCGACGTCTATTCGGTCATATCCGGTGAGGACGTCAGGGATTCAACTTCTAGAAAGATTCCTAACTTCGACTCGTCGGTAGTAAAATCCCTAAATCTATCCGGCTTAAAGGTCGGAACCATGAGGATGACTTCGGAAATCGATTCGGAGGTAGCGAAGGCGTACGAAAACGTTCTGCAAGAATTGAAATCAAAGGGTGCGGAGCTAATTGAATTAGATTTTTCTAAATTATCTTCGGCGATTCCGATTTACTATATTATTGCGACCGCCGAATGTTCCTCCAATTTGTCTCGTTTTGACGGGATTCGGTTCGGAGCGAGAAAAGATCCTAGCGGAAAACTGGAGGATTTGTACGTGGCCAGTAGAAGCGAGGGTTTCGGCAAGGAAGTAAAGAGGCGGATTCTGCTCGGCACATTCTCCCTCTCGGCCGGTTATTACGATGCCTATTACGGTCGGGCTCAGAAAGCGAGGGTTTTGATTCGAAAAGAATATGAATCTTATTTTTCTAAAGTGGATTTGGTTCTGCAGCCGACCTCTCCGACTACCGCGTTTAAAGTCGGCGAGAAAACTTCCGATCCGATACAGATGTACAAAGCGGATATATTAACAACCTCCGTTAATTTAGCGGGAGTTCCCGCTTTATCCTTACCGATCGGAACGGATTCCAAGGGATTACCGATAGGACTCCAAGTAACCGGACCGTCTCTGGGAGAGGACAAAATTTTCGGCTTTGTTCAGACCCTTTCAAGTTGGGAAGATCTGAAAATTTCGTTTCCGGATGACATTCGATGAGTGAATTGACTGCCAGAATCATTCCTTGCCTGGACATTAAGGACGGTCGGGTCGTAAAGGGAGTGAATTTCGTAAATTTAGTCGACGCCGGTGATCCGGTTGAATCGGCGGTTGCGTACGAAACCAATCTGGCGGATGAACTTTGTTTTTTAGACATTACCGCTTCGAGCGATAAACGAGACATCCTAATCCATTTAGTGGAAGCGGTAGCCGAAAGAATTTTCATCCCGTTTACCGTCGGTGGCGGGATCCGATCTTTAGACGACGTGAAAGCCGTTTTAGAGAAAGGAGCCGATAAGGTTTCGATTAACACTGCGGCATTCCAACATCCGGAATTGCTCACGGAATCCGCGGAGATTTACGGATCGCAATGTATCGTGTGCGCGGTCGACGTTAAGTTTCACAAGGAAAGAAATCGGCACGAGATATTTCTGCACGGCGGCAGAACCGAGACCGGAAGGGAGGCTCTAGACTGGGGGCGTGAAGCTCAGGAAAGGGGCGCGGGCGAAATTTTACTAACTTCGATGGATCGTGACGGAACAAAGAAAGGCTTCGATATCAGTCTATTAAAGCTTTTCTCTTCCAATCTTGAGATTCCGATTATAGCTAGCGGCGGTGCCGGAAACCCGGAGCATATGGTGGAAGCGATTCTTCGGGGAAAGGCCGATGCCGTCCTGGCCGCTTCCATTTTTCATTTTGGAGAATATACGATTCGAGAGACCAAAGAGAATATGCGAGAGATGGGTATTAAGGTCAGACTTTAAACGTCATTTTTTACGTGTCTCAATTTAAACGATTCCTAAATCGACGTTCCCGTCGTCGCATATCAAAGTCCGTTAATATACGTGATAACGGTCGTAAAGAACGCCTGTGCTGCAGCAATATTGGACGGATTGGCGGGGTTCCGAAACGACATTTGGGAATGATCGAATCCGGCTTGAGAGAATCTTCCCGCAACCGGGTTATGGTACATTTGCCCGGAATAAGTGGTTACGATACCGTCGGTATTGGGAAATTGAGGGGTCGTCGAATTCAAGATCGTGCAGCCGCTCGCGTAGATGATGTCATGCCCGGAACAACTACCCGCCAAATTGCCGTAATACACGGATACTTTAGAATCCTTCGACATTTGGCCTAGAAGACTTTCCAAATATCCGTTATAGGAATTAGAAATGTATTCTCCCGGTAAAAGATTAGATCCTAACGTTCCTCCGTTGGTATAACCGAGGTCCTTTCCTCCCGGCGTTCCGGTCACGAATCCTACGATACTACCGATGGCGGATAAATCGTTGTTTTGATACTGGGGCGAAGCAAACGGTGAACCGTAATAGGGCGTCCCTAGGCTGACGATATTATGGATAATATCTTTCGTATTATCGGGATGGTAAAGCGCCGCGCGGGAAACCAGTCCGCCCATAGAATGAGCTAAAAGAATCACCTTATCCGACGGGGAAAAATTTGCATTTAACGTATCGATTAAGCGACGTCCATTATTGGAAATGTAATCCGAAGTTCTATACGTAAACACGTATATCTCGTAATTTGTATAGACATTCGAGATATTATTATCGACGAACTCCAAAGCTTGGTTCCAGGTTCCGAGCAAATTGCTGACCTTCTTGTATTTATCAGTCGGAGGGTCCGTATTCCTTTCGGTAAAATCCCATCCGTGAATGAAAATCAATTTCGTCTTTCCTGCGACCTGCCCGATAGACGGATCTCCGAAAAAATCCGCGTTAATTTGCGACTTCGTGGCGGCGACAGGACTCAAGATATTTATATAGCGATAGAGAGCATGATTCGTTTCGGTATAATATTCGAATAAAATGTAATTTAATAATTTATCCTGATTCGATTTATGAGTATGAGGACTCAATCGGGCTTTTAGATCGTTAACGTGGCAATAACTAAAAGAGAAAAGGAATAAGAGTAGTGCCGGAAGGTTCCTAACGAAAGCGGACCCGAACATGATTCGATGATGTTATGATCGAATAAACTTTTCGCAAGCAGTAAAATTCCTATCCCGATTACGAATCGAGAACAAGGATGCAAATGAATCGCAAAAAAAATGACAAAACTAAGGTCGGTTTTTAAGTCGGTCTAAGGTAATTCCGGTCGCGACGGTTACGTTCAATGAGGAAATATGTCCATGAAGCGGAATTCGAAGGACAAAGTCGGATTTATCCAATAGAATTCTCTTTACCCCGTCACCTTCGTTTCCCATTAGAATGACCAACTCTTCCCAGGCGGGAACCTTAGACCAATCTTCCTCTCCTTGATCGGCGGTTGCCACCACCCAGAAATTTCGTTTCTTAAGTTTGTCTATGAGCTGCGCCAGGTTTCCGACCCGATATACGTTTAGATATGCGAGCGCTCCGGACGCGGTCTTTTCCACCGCTGGAGTGATTCCGGAAGAATCTCTTTCCGGAATCAAAACCGTTTCCACTCCGAAGCATTCCACCGTTCTAAGAATATTTCCCAAATTCCCGGGATCCTGGATTCGATCTAGGATGAGAATCGGTCCTTTACAAGTTTCTAATTGTTCGTCGAAGGATTTTTTGTCTCCGGTGTGAAGGAGAACTCTCTCGGCAATGATGCCCTGATGATTTACGCCGGGAGCCAACTGATCCAATCGGCTCAGCGAAACTTCGTTTATCTTTACGCTGGAAGGAAGCTTTTCCAGTATTTCTCTCAATTCGTGATTCGGATTGGATTTTACCCAGATTTCCCGAAACGAAAGGTCTGTTCCGGTTTCAAGATGCCGCGCCAGGTTTTCGGAAATATTACGTTTTCCATATATATAGTCCGACTTGCTCATTTTCTTCTCCAGCGAAGGCCTTCTTTGGTATCCTCGATTACGATTCCCATATCATTGAGTTGATCTCGAATTTTATCGGAGAGCGCAAAGTCCTTATTCTTACGGGCTTCTAGCCGTTGCTTCACTAACTCGTCGATCTCGGAATCCAAAGATTCCCTTTTTAGATCGAAGCTTAAGACGCCTAAAATTCGATCGACTCTCTCGAAAAATCGAATCGCGTCTTCTATTTCCGACTTTCCCCAGCCGAGTTGATCCATACGTTGGTTGACGGTTCTCACCGCCTCATACGTCGAAGCCAGGAACTTGGAGATATTTAGATCGTCGGCCAGTGCGTCCAACATATCTTCCCAGAGTTTGGGATCGGGGAGGGGAGGTTCGTCGGATTTTTCGACCTGTGAAATTTGCTTCGCTTCCAAAAGTCTATTTACGCAGGCTTGCAGTCTTAGAACGGATTGCCTCGCTTCTTCCAAACGCTCGAACGTGAAATTCAATTTAGATCTATAATGCGTGGTCAGTAGGAGGAATCGGATAGCTTTCGGTTCTGCTCCCTTCGAAATTAAATCGCGAAGGGTGTAAAAGTTCCCTCTGGATTTGGACATCTTTTCCCCGTTCACAAGAAGGTGTTCTGAGTGAAGCCAGTATTTTACGAAAACTTCATTCGGATACGCTCCTTCACTCTGTGCGATTTCATTTTCGTGATGAGGAAAGGTAAGGTCTACTCCTCCGGTATGGATATCGATTCCGGATCCGTAGATTTTCCGAATCATGGCGGAGCATTCCAGATGCCAGCCGGGGCGACCCGTGCCGATATCCGTTTCCCAAGAAGTCTCCCCTTCCACTTTCGGCGATTTCCATAGGACAAAATCTCTGACATCGTCCTTTTCATATTCGTCCGTATCGTACCGAGTTCCCGTTTTCATTCCGGTTACGTCGATATGAGATAGCTTTCCGTACGATCCGAATTTGGAAATCGGATAGTAAAGGCTTCCTTCTTTTTCGTAAACTAACCCCCTTTCCTTTAGTCTGTGAACGATTTCCACCATTTCAGGAACGGAGTCGGTCGCCTTCGGATAATGCTCTAGCTTTTCGATACCGATCGTTTCTAAATCCTCGAAAAACGCTTCCGTCCAAGGACGAGTGAAATCGAGAATACTTTCCTTTTTTTGAATGGACTCCCGAATGATTTTATCGTCGATATCGGTTATGTTCATCGTCATATCGGGAATAAAACCGAGAGCTTTTAGGGAACGGCGCAGAAGATCTACGAATAAAAATGCGCGTAGATTTCCTATATGAGCGAAATTATAAACGGTCGGACCGCATGAGTAAATTTTTACTCGGTTGGTATCGTCGGGGGAGAATCGGACTTTATTCCCGGTGAGCGAATTATAAAAGCGAACCTCTCTCATTCCGAAAATAATATTTCTCTCACAAATTCTAAGTTGGCTAAGTTTTGTTTATCTCCTGCGACTCCGGCTTCGTTTCCTTCGGTCGGATACACTTGCATTCGTTTATCGCAAACAAGATGATTGAAAAGAGCAAAGACAGATTTCGGATGGGACACTTGATCTTCCATTCCGACGGAGACTAAAGTCGGAATTTTGATTTTCTTGGAAAAATTCAGAGTGTCAAAATAAGCCAAGTTTTTACGTAAGACGGTCTTTTTGGATTTGGAAAGGGCGAGCTGCTCCGCGATTTCCTTGGTCCAACTCGTCCCCAATCTTAATTGAGCATCGTCTACATGGCAAAAATTAGGAGTTTCTAATATAATTCCCTTTACTCGACCGGAGTTGGCGGCTCCGAACGCGGCAAGAGCCGCCCCGATTCCTTTCCCGGCCAGAATAATTCGATCGCCGTCGATACCGTCGGTTAGTCGGAGAAATTCGATCGTGCGGATCACGTCCAGATACATCCCTTTTAGAAAGAAGGATTCTTTTACTTCCAATCCCTTGCGGAAATATCCGGGGGTCCAGTCGGGATCGGGGAATTCCCCTTCTTTTAAAACGGGACGAATAAGCTGGGATCCATGCCCTCTAAGGTCTAGGATTAACTGAGCGACCCCGGCCTCGGTAAGCCCCTTGATGATTTGAGGGCGGTCTTTTGCATAATCGTGAAAGTATGCCAGTACGGGTAAATCTCCGCGTTTTCGGGGGATCACCAAACTTCCGGTTAACGTCGCGTTTCCGTAGGATTGGAAGGAGATATCGTAAATCGTCTCCTTTAAGATAGTTCCTTTTAGAAGCGCTTTGGTCTGATTTTTAACCGGAAAGCCTTTCAATTCCCGAACGGCATCGGTCCAAAAATCATCCAGATCGGCCGGAGGTTGTAGGGAGGGATATGTCTGGAAGCATTCGTCGAAACTGATAGCCATCAGGGATACATCGTTTTCATTTTAGCGGCGGTGTAAAGTGATCTTTTGCCGAATAGAGAGTCTGCAATAATAGGACCGCGATGGTCATTGGACCGACTCCGCCTGGAACCGGAGTGTAATGAGAGGAGGTTTCCCAGGCTTTCGAGATTTCTATATCTCCCACATTACCGGGGTTATATCCTGCGTCTAAAAGAACTGCTCCCGGCTTGATCCAGCTCGCTTTTATGAATTCGGGTTTGCCGACCGCGCCTACGACGATATCCGCTTGGCGAACGATTTCTTCCAAATCCTTGGTTTTGGAATGACAGAGCGTAACCGTCGCGTTCATTTCCGTCAGAAGCATCGCCATAGGCTTCCCTAAAATAGGAGACCTTCCTACGACGACAGCCCTCTTTCCTTCCGGATCTATGCCGTACTCTTTCAGTAAAAGGATCATTCCATACGGAGTGCAGGGAAGATAGGTTTCCACACCCATGGAGAGTTTTCCGAAAGATAGTGTCGTAACCCCATCCACGTCTTTTTTAAGATCGATTCTGTCAAACGCGGCTCTCTCGTCAATTTGCGGGGGAGTCGGATGCTGCAAAAGGATTCCGTGGGTATCAGGGTCCCGATTTAAGGTATCGATGACCGCGAGAAGTTCCTGAGTAGACGTAGATTCGGAAAGCTCGATTTTCTCGGAAAGCATTCCGACGGAATGACAGGCCTTGACTTTCATACTCACGTAGGTTTCCGAGGCGGGATTATTGCCTACCAGGATCGTGGCTAACTTGGGCGGTTTTTTTCCGGAGGCGATCATGGCGCGAATCTCTTCCGCGATCGTGTCTTTGATTTTTTGTGAGAGTTTTTTTCCGTCCAGGAGTACCGCAGTCATGGAATCAGGATTTCGGTTCGGCTCGGAATGTCATCCGAAAATAATCCTTTTCAGTGATGGTGGAGAGCTAAAATACGATCATGTCCGAAACGAAGACGATTTCCTTAAACGAACTTTCCGAAAACGAGGGACGGGTCGTTACCGTACCCGGTTGGCTACATGGGATCAGAGGTTCCAACGCTCGTCAATTTATCAGCCTGAGGAATTCCGGACGAATTCTCCAAGTTCTGGCCGAGAAGGAAATTTTGGGAGAAGAAGTTTTCACCCAAGTGAAGCACCTGAAACAGGAGACTTCCTTGGAAGTAACCGGTACGTTGGTTGCGAACGAAAAATCTCCGATCGGTTTCGAACTTGTATTGGATTCCTTTCGCAAAGTCGGGGATTCTGAAAATTATCCGATCACTCCTAAAGAGCACGGAATCGATTTTTTACTTTCGCAACGTCATCTTTGGTTACGATCCAGCAAGCAGTTGGCGATTCTTCGGATCCGCGACGAGGTGTCGTTTACGATTCGAAAATACTTCCATGAAAGAAAGTTTACCTTAATCGATACGCCTATATTGACGGGATCGATCGGAGAGTCGGCGGGAACCCTGTTTTCGACCGAATATTTCGATTTAGGAAAAGCATTTTTGGCGCAAACCGGCCAGCTCTATTTGGAAACGGCCATCTTTGCCCATAGTAAGGTGTATTGTTACGGGCCAACGTTTCGTGCGGAAAAAAGTAAGACCCGCCGTCATTTGACGGAGTTCTGGATGCTGGAAGTAGAATCCGCATTCGTTCGGCACGAAGAAAACTTACGATTGCAGGAAGACTTTGTTAAGACGATCGTAAAGCAAACCGTAGAAGCTTGTTTGCCCGAGTTGAAGATTTTAGAAAGAGATCCGATTCCGCTACTTTCTTACATGGAAAAACCGTTTCCTAGAATCGATTATAAGGACGCTCTTGAATATTTACAGTCTCAAAATGAGGATATCGTTTGGGGAGACGATATCAATTCCGAGCGTGAACAAATGCTGACCGCGAAATTCGGGGGACCTGTATTCATTCAGAAATATCCGAGAGAGGCAAAAGCATTTTATATGAAAGTGAATCCGGCGGATCCAAGGACAGTATTAAATGCGGACTTAATCGCGCCGGACGGGGTCGGAGAAATCATCGGAGGTTCTGAGCGGGAAGAAAGTTACGAGACGATTGTTAAGCGACTCGAGGAGGAGAAACTTCCCGTGGAGACATACGAATGGTATTTGGAGTTACGCAAATACGGATCCGTTCCGCATTCCGGATTCGGTCTAGGGTCCGAGCGCCTGATCGCATGGATTTGCGGATTGCCCCATATTCGGGAATGCATCCCCTTTCCTAGAATGATGGAAAGACTGTATCCCTGAAGGGGTGAAGGAAAGTCCGGGGGGAATCGAAAAAAAACTCCGAAATCCCGTACAAGCACCGATATCAGAAGTAGAGGTATTGTATGGCTAAGAGTGCAGCCCTTTCTACTCAAGTCTCTTTGGAAGAGTCCGTATGGGAACTCTTCGAAACTGGATCCTATGAGGAAGTCATCCGTATCGCGGAGAGACATCCCGAAAATGTTTTTATCAATCATCTTAGGGCCATCACCGAATTCGAAACCGGCGGAGAAAGCGCTAATAATTTTCCTTTGGAAGGCAAAACGGTTCTGACTCCTTTATTAGGCGGATACCTGCATAGGGCCAACGGAAGAGTAAAAGAAGCGGCATTGCTGTTTCACGAATATTTCAAGGCTTCTTCATCCCCCGTTTCTTATTCCATCCTGAAAACGGGAATTAAAACCTGCGAAGACGCAGGCGGACATAAGGCCGCTTTGGATTTGATCCTGCGTTACAAGGCGCTGTTTAAGGATAATTATTTCGCCAAACTAGAATTCTTTTCCCTGTATCATCTTCGCAAATTCGAAGATGCATTACTCGCCTTTAAGGAGAATTCCTCCATCCTGAAAGAGGACCGGGACGTTCTTGCGGCCCTAGGTCTATGTCTGGTTCAGCTTGGAAAATTCCAGGAGGCAAAAGACATTCTGGAAAAATTGCCAGGTGCGGGAGAAATTCCTTCCTATGAGGAAAAAGTAACGGAGTATGCTCCCATCATTCGGAGTATTTCCGTCTACGAAAAACGCCGCAAAGAATTATCCAAGAAGGAACTATTAGATTTAGGTTATGCGTATCTCTTTTCGGAATCGTATAAAAAAGCCGAGGAGGTTTTCACTTCTCTGGTTTCCCAAGTAAAATAATCACTTTCCCTTTTCGGAGCGCCTCTCTCGTCTTAGGGGAGGCCAATATTCTTTCTCCGTCTTCGGTAGAGACCACTAAATCGACCGGATATTTTCCCGACGTGGATAAAGCCATCGCGATATAGGGCTTATCTCCGGTAAATTCCCTCCTCATCGCTTCCTTGGGATCGGAAAGATACATTACAAAACCATTATTTACGATGGCTCCTTTTTTTAGGAATAAAGGAGAATAAAGGCTTACTCCGTCTTCGTTTCTAATTTCCGGAAAAAGCGCCGGCTCTGCCTTTAGATGTCTTGCATCGACGATAAGGCCCGTATAGGAATCCGCAGGCAGATCGGAAGAAACGAATTCGGGAAAATTCTCCGACCCGTAAGGAACTAGGATATGGGCAAAGACTCCTTTATTCCCTTTTAAGGGAATAATTCCCGTCGCATTCAGACGATTTTCCTTAAAACGGTTTTCGATTTCTATGGGATCCTTTCCGTAAAATTCCTGAAAGACTTCTCGAAACGATTCGTCTTCGGCTATCTTCTCCCTAAGCAGACGACCGGAATCCAGTCTCAAATTTTCCATACCGCGAAATAAATATTTCTTCAAATCTTCCCGAAGTTTTTCTTTGGCGATATTACGCGCTTCGGTTAAATTCTTTGCGGTACCTTCCCGATTATAATCCGGATCGTCGGGATGAAAAACGATCTTCGGTAACTTAAGCTCTAGGGTTTTGCGGATCTCGCCGGATTTCCAATCCACGATCGTATCCGTTTTGTCCCTGGATTCCCATGCTAAAACGGGAAGGATCAGAGTCGAAAAAACGCAGGCGAGCAAAACCAATGGGCGTTTGGAAAAAAATAATTCCTTCATCGGAGCGCTCCCGAGAGATACTTCGGTAATTTTGAATATTCGATCTTCAATTCGTCCCAATTCGAGATTCTCTTAGCCGGAGGAAGAGCGGAGATTAAATCTTTTCCGTAAGACTTGGTCCAAACTCTAGAATCCAAAAGGCTGACGATTCCGGTATCTTTTTCGGACCGAATCAATCTCCCGAATCCTTGTTTTAAGATCGTAGTAGCGTACGGAAGCTGAAGATCCCGAAAGGGATTTCCTCCTTTCTCCTTTAACTTTTCACTCCTCGCTTCCAGTACCGGATCATTCGGAGGTTGGAAAGGTAGCTTAGTCAGAATTACCGAGCGAAGTTTATCTCCTCGAATATCCACTCCCTGCCAGAACGTGGAAACGCCGAACAACACGGCATTTTCTTCCGATAAGAAAGCGCTCTTCGCCGGTTCGGGGCCCATCTCAATTTGGGAAAAAACGGGAAATTTAGTAACAGGGCGGACTATCTCTAGGATCTCGTTTAAAGAGCGGTTCGAAGTGAATAGTACGAAGGTTCCACCTTGGGTCAGTTCGATCAGTTTTACGATATAGCGGGATAAATCCGCGGAATTACCTTCGGCGTTTTCGGAGGCGTCCCGTACATCTTTCGGGAGAAATAAAATGGAATTCTTTTCATAGGGGAAGGGAGACGGAACGATCTTGGATTTGGAAGGAAGTTTTCCGATTCTCTCGCTAAAATACTTTAGATTTCCTTTATCCGTTGCGAGAGTCGCGGAAGTGAATATGATACTCTCCGTTCGGGGCTCTAAAATTTCCTTTAAGATCGCTTCGGATTCCAAGGGTTGAGTGAGAAGTTTCGGATATAGTTCCTTCGTTTTTTGATTGGGAGGATCGGCCCAATAGACGCGTTCATCGCCATCCATGGTTCGGAAGAGATGCAGCCCTTCGGCGATGCTACCGATTCGATTGGCGAGCATTTCTATTTCCAGCGCGATTTCCTTTTCGCTTAGTTCCTCGCTTTCTTTGCTGTATTTTTTTAATTCCAGTAGAAGAGTCTGCTCCAACGCATCCAAATCGGATTCGAACGCTCCTCCGTCCATTTTCAAAACTTTACGAATTCTTTGTGAACCGTAAAAATTCAAAGGGAGTTCTCCGGCGATGGCGTTAAAGCAGGAAAAAAGTTTTTCGCCGGCCTGGGTCGCTAAATCATTGATCTTCGGCGAACCGAGTTTGACCGCAAGTCCCGTTTTTTTCTGGGAGTTCCAAACTTGTTGAAGAAGTTTTTGAATTTCGCCGGAAGATAATTCGATTCGAAATGCCGAGCCCAGGGTTTCCGGAAAATTATGCGCCTCGTCGATTACGAGTTTCTTAAATTCGGGGAGTATATTGAAGTCCGAAGCGATATGCGCGGCGAGTAAATGATGATTTACGATGAGGATATGGGCCTTTTGCCATTTGGCTCGCTCCAAAAAATAGAAGGAATGCGAAAAGTTCGGACAATTTCTGCCTAGGCAGGAATCCGCTTCGCGAGTGACCTTATTCCAAAAATCGAATGATGCGTAACCGTCGTATTCTTGACGACGCCCGCTTTGGCTGAGGGAGACCCAGTTCTTGAAGGACTCCAAATGATCCATCATTTCGGGACCGAAGGTTCCCTGAGAAAGAACGTTTCCTAGTTTTCGCTTGCATACGTAATTGGAGGCACCCATCGCCACCTCGGCGCGGATTTCTTCGCCTAAAATTTCCGATACGAGGGGAATATCCTTTTTGATCAACTGGTCTTGGAGGGCCTTGGTTTCCGTGGAAATTACGACGGTCTGTTCGTTTTCCAGTGCGGATAGTGCCGCCGGAATGAGGTAGGCCAGCGATTTACCGACTCCGGTTCCCGCCTCTACGATTAGATGCTTCGCTTCCTGGAAAGCTTCTTCGACTCCGTTCGCCATTTGGATCTGACCCGGCCTGGACTCGAATTCGGGCCAAAGAGTCGAAAGTTTGGAAAATTGCTCTGCTGTCTTACCCAAGAATCCCTCAATCGTTCCTTGTCTGGAAAAGTTTTACGATGCAATACAGAGAAAGTAAGGAAACCAGACCTAAGGAAAATCCCATTGTCAAAGCTCCTTCTATGCTTAATTCCGTGACCGGTAGGGAAGTAAGCGTAGAAGAAATCGAACCGTTTCTATACGGAAAGAAATTGTACGCGATGACTAAGATAAATCCGAATCCACCCAGAACGGCAGGCAATATATATTTTTTCCGGAAATCCTTTTCTGTGACAGCCTCTTCCTTTCCTTTCAGGCTCCGGTGAACTAGAAAATAGAAGAATGCGAATACGCCTACGATGCTTAAAAAAACGTAACGGGAGACTAAGGCCTGGACGGCAGCCTCTTCCGGGCTCGTATTCGGACCGGCATTGGCTATCATCCAGTCCACGCTCATCTTATTGATATAGGATTCCAGATTTTGGTATAAGAACATACCGAAGATAACTAACAGAAATGTGGGGGTCACATACTTGATGATCCACCAAAAAAAATTCGGAAGTTTGATATGCGAGCCTCGGTATCCTTCTTCCAGCCCTTTCTTCGCTCCGATTACCCAACCAAAAATCAGGATTTGTATGGTCGCAAGAATATAGATTAGAACGGTTCCGATCCTGAAATCGGCCTGATCGAGAGCGTTAAAGTTCTTATTAAAATATAAGATGGGAAAGGAAAGGGAGAAGGTAAGTAGAAATAAAAGGAAACTGGAAGTCCTCCGGCTCACATGAAATGATTCTTCCAAAAAGACGGTCCAAGGCTGAAGCATCGTGACCGAGGAGGTAAGGGCGGCCAAAAACAAAACGAAGAACCAAATCGCTCCAAAAAACTGTCCTCCCGGCATCAAAGCAAAAACGGACGGCAGTGCGATGAATCCCATTCCGAAGGTTCCGAACGAGGTGACGGTCAGACCTAGGAATAAAAAGGCCACCGGAATGGTAATCATTCCGCCGAATGCGACTTCCACGAATTCGTTTAATGACGCCGCGGATAAGGAAGATAAGACGACATCGTTTTCCCGTTTTAAATAACTGGAAAATACCAGTGCGATCCCGAAGCCTGCGGATAGCGTAAAGAAAATCTGTCCCGCCGCCGAAATCCAAACCTTGGCCTGCCCGAGCGAATTCCAGTCGGGGTTCCACATTTTTCCCAATCCGATTTCGATTCCCTCCAGGGTTAAAACTCGGACTAAAACGATCACGGAGCAGATCAACATCAGCGGGACCGCGATCTTGGCAAAAATCTCGATTCCCTTCGCAATTCCGCGGTATACTAAAATAAAATTCATGAGAAAGCAGGCGAGGGTCGCGTAGAAAATCTTTCCGGCAATGGCGGAACCGTTCTCTTTCGCACCGACTAATGTTTGAAAATAATCCGTAGCGGTCGCGATAACGGCGCTTTGATTATTCCCGTTCATGGTGAGATTGACCTGGCCGGTGGCAAAATCGAAAGCGTAAGCAAGACACCAGGCCTCAACAAAAACATAATATACGTAAATAAGAAGCGGAATGGTAATCCCGATGGCTCCGACTAGCCGAAGGGGAATTCCCGACAGGTATGAGCGAAAGAGATTCGGCGCGCTATGACCTTGTTCTCCGCCGAGTCGTCCCATGACCCATTCCGTGATGCAGACAGGAATTCCGACTAAGATGAAACTTACGATATAAGGAAGTAAAAAGGCTCCGCCTCCGTTTTGAACGGCCTGTCCCGGAAATCGTAAAAAATTACCCAGACCGATCGCTCCCGAGGCCACGGTTAAAATGAGTCCAGTGCGGGATTTCCAGCGTTCCTTAACAGGTTGATTCGGCATTGCGTTTTCCGTATGGGGATGATTTCCGAGCTATTTTCAGCTCGAAAGCGAAGATGAATCATAATCGCACGAGAAGAACTCTGTTTGTCAAAAGGATTTCCATTTAAGGAAAGGAAAAAAACGGGACATAAATCTAAGAAAAAAGTCTCTGACTATGTGGCAGAAAATTAGGCCGTTCTTTAAGCGTGGGAGTCTAAATTTACAACCGGGGAAGAGAGATGCTCCCTGGCTGGGGCGATAGAAAATGAAATTGGATAAGATTACCGTAAAACTAAATGAAGCTTTGTCGGAAGCACAAACTACGGCCGGAAATTTAAAACATCCTGAAATCAAGGAAGAACATATCGTAGCTCAAATTCTATCTCAGGGAGACGGATTTGCGCCACCGATATTCTCTAGATTGAGTTTGCCTCTGGATGAATTTCGTCGAAGGACCGAGTCCGCGCTTCAAAAACTTCCCAAGGTGGAAGGTGACACCGAGAGGGGTTTTTCGAGAGAGGCCGTGTCCCTCCTGCAAAATTCCGAAGCGTTGCGAAAGGAGCTAAAGGACGATTATCTTAGCACGGATCATGTCCTTCTCGGATTTGTTCGATCCGGAATTTCCCCGCTACGGCAGGAATTTCAAAAACTCGGATTGGACTATGCAAAATTATTGAAAGTCGTTTTAGACGTAAGGAAAGGACAACCTATTATGGACGAATCTCCGGAAAACAAGGTGGACGCTCTTAAAAAATATGCGAAGAACTTAAACGAGCTCGCAAAGAAAGGAAAGCTAGATCCGGTTATCGGAAGAGACGAGGAAATTCGTCGTACCATCCAGGTTTTGACGAGAAGGACCAAAAACAATCCTGTTCTTATCGGGGAACCCGGCGTGGGCAAGACCGCAATCGTAGAAGGATTGGCGAACAAAATCATTCAGGGAGAAGTTCCGGAAGGAATTAAGAATAAGATTATCTATGCTCTGGATTTAGGGGCTATGATAGCCGGTGCTAAATATAGGGGAGAATTCGAAGAAAGACTCAAGGCTACTTTAGACGAAGTCAAGCAGAGCGAGGGGAATATCATTCTCTTTATAGACGAGATTCATACTCTCGTCGGAGCCGGGGCGACCGAGGGAGCGATGGACGCGTCGAATATGCTCAAACCTATGTTGGCTCGGGGAGAACTGCGCTGTATCGGTGCTACGACACTCAAGGAATACCAGAAATACATCGAGAAGGATGCCGCATTAGAGAGAAGATTCCAACCGGTTCTCGTTAAAGAACCGAGCGTAGAAGAAACGGTAACGATTCTCAGGGGATTAAAAGACCGATACGAGTTACATCACGGAATTAAGATTTTGGATTCCGCGTTGGTTGCGGCCGCGACTCTTTCCAATCGTTATATCGCCGATCGCTTCTTACCCGACAAAGCCGTCGATTTGATAGACGAGGCTAGTTCTAAAATGCGGATCGAAATGGATTCCATGCCGGAAGAATTGGATCGTCTCAGTAAAAAGATCCAATCCCTTAAGATCGAGAGGGAAGCCCTAAAACGGGAAACGGATCCTGCTTCCAAGCAACGTACCGAAATATTGGTAAAGGAATTGGTCGAGCAAGAGGAGACCTTCAGGACTCTCAAGGCACGATGGGATTTGGAAAAATCCAAGATCGCAAAGATTAAGGAAATTAAGGAACAGATAGACCGATTTAAGGTCCTGGAAGCGGAAGCCGAACGACGGGGAGAGATCAACCGTGTGGCCGAGATTCGTTACGGTAAATTAATCGAACTCGACAAACAGATGGAAAAGGCCAACGAGGAGCTTAAAAAGATCGCGGGAGCTAGCCGTCTCTTGAAAGAGGAAGTGGACGAGGAGGATATCGCGAATATCGTTTCCCGCTGGACCGGAATTCCGGTTTCTAAGATGCTTCAAGGCGAAAAGGCAAAGCTTCTAGATATGGAGGAAGCTCTCAAGGCAAAAGTAATCGGGCAAGATCATGCCTTGTCTTTATTATCCGAAGCGATTCGAAGATCAAGGGCAGGGATGGCCGATCCGCATAGACCGATCGGAACATTTCTTTTTCTCGGTCCGACGGGAGTAGGTAAAACGGAGACTGCAAAGGCTCTTTCGGAATTCCTCTTTAACGATCCGAATGCGATGCTCAGGATCGATATGAGCGAATATATGGAAGCGCATTCCGTAGCCAGATTGATAGGAGCTCCTCCCGGTTATATCGGACATGAAGAGGGCGGGCAGCTCACCGAGGCAGTAAGAAGAAGACCCTATTCGGTCATACTCTTTGATGAAGTGGAAAAAGCCCATCCTGAAGTCTTCAATGTATTCCTGCAGATTCTGGATGAAGGTAGATTGACGGATAGTAAAGGGCGGAGCGTGGATTTCAAGAATACAGTGATTATTCTGACTTCGAATCTAGGATCCGATATATTGGGTTCGCCCGAATACAGCGCGGAAGAAAAGGAAAGGTTGGTCGAGCAACGACTGAAGAAACAGTTCAAACCCGAATTTTTAAATCGTTTGGACGAGGTGATTTTGTTTAAGTCCGTGGACGAAGCGATGCTTTCCAAAATCTCCGAACTGCAATTGCAGATCATGTCAAAGAAAGCAGAGGAGAACGGTTTGAATGTCAGCTTCACTCCTGCTCTGAAGCAATACGTCACCAAAGCGGGTTTCGATCCGGAATACGGAGCAAGACCTCTCAAGCGATTAATCCAAAGAGAAATCGGGAATGCACTCAGCTCCTATATATTAAAAGGGGACTTTCAGCAGGGGCAAAAAGTGAACGTAGACTATCAGGTTGGTCGGGTAGAAATTAAAAAAGGCTGACTCGATTCCTAAGGCAGTCTTCAAATAAAAACCCCGGTAGAGGCCGGGGTTCATTGGGGATGCAAATTTCCGAGGGAGAAAAAGGTTAGAATGAACGGGAGGCGAGTTAGCCTCCCGTTTTTGAATCAGAATTCTACTTTCAGTAAAAACAATTCTTCTTTTTTCATTTTTAGGACCTTAGAGGCCATGTTCTTAAATTCTTCTGGCGGTTCCAAGAGACCCAATTCTACTTTAGATAGAAATGGAGTGGAAACCTTTAATTTTTTTGCCATGTCATATTGCTTAATTCCCAACTCTCTACGTTTTGCCCAGAGTTTGTTGGTGAGGCCTTGGCTGAATTCGGGATAAACATCTTCGACCGGACGGTCGTTGAATAATTTATCAAGAGTGGTTTTCAAATATTTCGCACAAGCTTGTCTGAATTTCTCAGTAGGAGCCTGGCTTCCCGTTTCGATCTTGGAGAGGTAGCTAGGGGAAACGCCCAAAGCCCTTGCCATATCGTATTGTTTGACACCCCGTTTTTTTCGGAGCATGTAGATGTGGTTATTCATTCTATCCCCTCTTTTTTACCGTTCTATTCATGCGTCATATAGGCTCAAGAATAAATTTCCATTACGTCCCGTTTCACTAGTTGGGCTACAATTTTTTTCCTATTTCATGCGATTCTTACTAAAAAAAGGATCGTCAGTAAGAATCTCGGTCTTTTGACGAAAATTCGTGCCATTTAAACAGGGTCCCTTTTTCTTAGATCGGAAAAGTAAGTGAAATACCGTCTAAAAATAGAACGTACTATCTAACTCCAAATCGGCGCTGACTTCCGAAGAATATTTCAGGAGATCCGCTTAAGAGGGTTTTTACACGTTACGCTGGCACTAAAAATGACGGCATTTTGCATTATTCTATGAAAAGAAGGGAAAACCTAAAATCGAATAAAAAAGCCTCGGTCAAATAAGACCGAGGCTTGGTGCGATACGAAATTTCTGACCAGGTATTTAAATCTTTCCGGACTTAAGTTGTTCGGTAGCAACCGTCAACTGATACTCGGATTTTAATTTACCGATAAATTCCTGGGCAAGGCTTTGTTTTTTAGAATCCAATAACTCTTGACGAATCTTTTCTCTCACGTCCGCAAAGGGAAGAGGTATCCGTTCTTGTTGGTTGGTCGGATTCGGTTTGGAATACGAGAACATTTTGCCCGCTTCGTAAGTGGTTCTGATTTCCGCTTCGGTAACGTCTATCTTCGGCGGAAACACTTTCTTCATCAAAAGCGGCAATACTAGGAATCGTCTTTGAATCGGGAACAACTCTTTATATTCGTCGGAGTTCCGAATTCGCTTAATAGCCTCCGAGCGTTCTCCGATTTTTAGCGGCAGATATCGGGAAGAATAGAAGTTAATCACCATCGATTTTTCGTCTTTCGCGGGAGTCGCATCCGTACCGCTGATCGCCGCAAAATCTTTAAATTTTTCTAATACTTCCTTATAACGAACGACTTCTCCGGTCTTTTTATCCGTTAAGAGAACGGTCTCGGGAGTGATCGCCCCGATATTCGCTTGGGAGATTTGCGCGGGTTCCCAACCGGACTCCGTCATCACCTGGTCGATACTCTTTTTCCAAGCTTCGGCCAGAAATTTATTTTTATAGTAATCCGCGTATTGGCCCGCAATTTCTTCGACCCGCAATTCGGAATAGAACTTCGAGTTTTTCTTATCATCTTCGCTTAAATTATCTTTCTTAAGATAATCCTTGGCGGCATCCCTTTGTTTGCCTAATTCGTTTTTAAAAAGTTTTTCTAATCTAGCTAGATAGATGTTTTCGAGTCTTTCGGAACGTAAGATATAAATTTTACCTGCGCTTTCCTCTAAAATCCATTGCCCTTTATTTTCGGCGGCCTTGGAAAGAATTGCGGAGAGCGGGTCATTCCCGCAATCCAAACAGGCAGGTTCTAGTACTCCGCTTACCGACTTTCTTTGAGGCTCTTCGGTATTCTCCGATACGAATCTCGCGACGTCTTTCTTGGAGGAAAGTTTCTTGAGTTGCTCCAGATACTCGTCCGCTTTTTGCCTTAAAGTCTTTCCTGTGGTCGGGTCGGGAGAAGCCACTAGCAAGACTCGAATGAAGGCCATTCTTACTTTACCTTCTTTCGTAATTTGATCCTCGAATTTCTTGCGGTAGAGAGAGAATGCAAATTGCGGTTCGGAATATTTCAGGAATCTTTCCATGTCCCCTTCGGAGACCAAGGAATGATCTTTATTATAGAGTTCCGCGATTTTTAAAAGACTGAGTTCTTCCAAAACCTTATTTTGGTTTTCGACGGAAGCTGTCGTTTCATCCACCTTTCTGCCTTTTAAGCTGTAAAAATAATGGAGTCTTAGTTCTTTTCTAGTTAGGGTTCCGCCTTTAAAAGAGGCGAGTACGTCGGAATCCAATTTGCAATCGGCAAACAGGAAGCCCAAGAGTGAGAGTACTATGATTTTTTTACTCATATTTCTTTTCTATTACCTGGTTTTACGGAGTTTAGGGAGGATCAGTATTTGTGAATGGTCTTTCGGGCAGGTTGCGAGTGCTTTCCTTGGATTTCAACGGATATTTCCTGAGTGAGTCGTTTTTCGTTATCCTGGTACAATCCTTCCGCGGCTCTCGCACCGGAGGGGGGCGACGGAGAGTTCCAATCGCTCGGAGTTTCCTTAGTAGATAAGGAAAGCATTTCATCTCTTTGAGCCGTTAGTTTTCGCATTTCGGCGCCGATCGAGTCTCGAAGCGATTCGGAATAATCCCGGTCGGCAGCGATTCGATCCCTAATCTTTCCCAATTCGGTAAGATCTCGTTCGATCTCCTCGGTTTTTCGTAGAAGGTGAGCAACTTTAATCTTCATAAGAATGCCTGCCATTTAAGGAGGAACCACCCATTTCGGAGTCTGGTTCCTGGGTCTCTTCTTGCAAGTACGAAAAGAAGAGACCCACAGTATAACCCGGAAATTCCGGTCCGGGACGGGAGGCCGCTACGAGTAAAAAAGAAAGTAAGAAAATGATCTTTTCGGACCCTTCGCCTTCCTTACCGTAAAAAAGAAGAATTCCAATCGCCGAACAGAGTAGGATGGCTTTCGCGAAAGATGGCTCGGATGGTTGAGATGGATCGGAAACTAAAAATCCGATCGTGCTAGCGACAAGTAATAGCGAGAGTAGGACGGTTCGAAGTTTCTTTCCCAGAATTCCACGTAGAAATAAGACCCCCATTCCGGGAGCGAGAAAAGCGGAATATTCCTCCTTCGAGTAAGAAAAAATGATTCCACAGGCGAATAAGAGTGAAAAAACCCCTTCCCGAAAGATCGAAATGGAAGGCCCCCGAAACCGTGAAATATCCCGGCAGGAAATGATACCGGCTAAACTGAGGCAGATTAAATCAAGGATATCCTCGGGCGAGGAGCCGTCCCAGAGCGATGTGATACATAGAGTGAGAGGAAATAGTAATACGAATGGATTGAGAGGTTTGATTCCGGACCGTACGAGCATCGAGCTAGTCAAGGTCACTCCGAGGATTAATACGCCGGAAAACGGAAAATTGTACGATTTGAAAAAGAGAAAGGCGGAAGTGAATAGCAGAAAAACCATTTGTATCTTTTCGGAAAATTCCGTATTCTGACCAATCGAGGAAGCTATGATCCTGAACGAGATTTTAATCTCGACGGAAAAGATAGACAGCGTTCAAGTTCTGAAATTGCAGGGTTCTATCAACTCCTTTACGGAGAAAAAATTTAGGGACGTTCTTTCTGTCGCCGTCCGTCAAGGTCCCGTAATTATGGATCTGGAAGACGTGCACCTTATCTCTTCTACGGGTGTTCAGGCCTTAAAGGAAGTGAGTCAGGTGAGTTTCGGGAATAAAAATAAGCTAGTCTTAGTGAATATCTCGAGGGCCATCACCAACGTATTCAGGATGGCCGGTTTAAACGGTTTTTTTTTGATCGCCGGAGACGAGGAAGCGGCTTTAAAGATCGCTTCTAAAAGATGAATTAGGATTTAGAAAATTGGAAATGACAAACCCCGCTTCCTTTAATTATTTTCGCAAGGCTTGGCATTTATTAGGCCTCTTGATACCGGTCTGCTATTATTTCGACGTCTTCAAAGGTGGATTCGGTTTGGAGCACGCTACCTGGGTGATTCTTACATTCCTCTTATTCTTCTCTTTAGGCTTACTTGTGATCTTGGAATTCTCCCGATTTAGGATCCAGGCGGTTCAAAATTTATTCGTAAAAGTTGCCGGGCCTTTACTGAAAGAGGAAGAGAAATATAGGATCAACGGAACCTTTCCTTATTTTCTATCCATTACCTTCGTTGTTCTATTTTTTCCTCCGGATATAACGATCTTATCGATGCTGTTCTTGGTGATCGGAGATCCGATGGCGGCATGGGTAGGAGTTCATTTCGGAAGAAATCGATTCGCGAACGGAAAATCCAAGGAAGGGATCGTGGCATTTATCCTTTCCACCTTAATCGTCGGGCTTTGGTTTTTATACGTCATTCAGGCGCAACCGAAAGCGTTGGGAATTTATCAATACGGTTCGGGAGAATTTTCGCAGAATTTAACTTTGATTCTTCCTGCGATCGTTACTGCGGCATTTACGGAACTATATAGCGGGACCTACTGGAACGGTTTAATCGACGATAATTTATTGATTCCGGTGGTATCCGCTTTTGTGCTTGGGGTCATCGCTTTTCTGGTGTTGGGAATCGATAGCTCCCGAATTTTCCTAAATCCTCTGGATATGTTTTATTAAGAAATTCGACCGACGAATTTTTACGGAGTCGATTTCGGTTCCGGTGGCAGTACGGAATATACGAAATCGATTCTTGTTTTGGTGCTTCCCTTAAACCAGGGCGAAGTCCAACTAAATTCCAAATCGGTCGGAAAGAGGCTAGTTTCATAAGGATACAGTTTCAATCGATTTTCTTTTTTTTGCTTAGCTTTGATCATACTGCCCAAATAATTAAAGGACCCGATCCAATCTTCCCCGACTTCGAAGCCCTCCATTTTTCCACGATCCCCTGCAAATTCGTAAATGGCTGCATAGGATTCTCGGATCCCTCTTTGTTCTTCCGGCGTGAATTTTCGATTCATGCGTAGGATGAAACCCGGGGTTTCCCTTGCGTGAAAATACAGGTAGTTTCCCAAGTCCTCCCAGGTGAGAGGTTTTTTGTTATTGGGAATTTTCACGTCGTATTTTCGATTGAGGGGAGTCGGTTCCTCGCAATTTCCATAGCGGGTAAAATAATCGCATAACTCCACTTTTTCGACCCGCAGAGGAGCCGGTTCGCAGCTAGCGAGAAAGATAAGAAGAGTAAGGATCTTAGCGTTTTTCCAGGGAAAGTACATATGATTCTCTCAAGTTTGTAAAAAAGTAAATCACTTCGGGCGCTTTAAAAAATTCCGGAGCCGAAGATTGACATATCCATTTCTGACTTTGATACGTGTATATGATTTCGGCAAATGCTCCGTGAAAAAGATAGATTCTATGCAAATCCTCTTCGATGAAAGATAAAACTAGGTTGTAAGGCGTCAGGTAGCCGGGAAAAATTCGAAAGGACTCGTCCGTTTTCCGGAGTTGCTCCTGGAATTTAAGGCATTCTTTTTGCAAGCTGGGTAATTCCTCTCTCGAGATACGACGTTTAAAGGAGAGTATCCTGGTTTGTCGTCCCAGAGGGGAATCCAAGAAGTTTGCGAATTGATGACTCCATTTAGGGAGGGCCTGTGATTCATATAGGGTTTGGGAGAAAGTGTTTTCCGCTTTTTCCTTCAACTTATAGTAAGCTTCTTGATTCTCGAAAGATACGATTAAGAAAAATGATGCGGGTAAAGGTTTACGTTGCTTAGTTGCGGGTAGCTTTTGTTTCACGTCTGCTTAGAATTGTTTTCCGCTCATAAAGGCTTTCGGTGCGCCCGTCGAGAATCCCTGGAGATCAGACTATAATTTGGAATCGAAATAATCCAGCAGAATTTTCGTGACCCAATGGCCGTCCGGAACTGCCGGGCTTCGATCGGACAAGAATCCGACATGACCCCCTTTTTTAGTGAGCAAAACCCGTAGGTTCGGAAGGTTTTCCCACGGAATGGAATCCCATTCGAAAATGGGGACCACCGGATCGTCCTCGGCGTGTACCAGAATTCCGGGATGACGTATCATGCGAATGTAATTCTTGCAGGAATTGATATTATAATAATCTAATGCACTTCTGTATCCGAACGTGGGGGCCGTAATTAAATCGTCGAAATCGAAGAATGTTTTTACGTCGCTAAGATTGGCTCTTATCTCAGGCGCTAATTCCACGATTCCTTCCTTAATTTTTTTTCTAAAGGCATTCAGGAAATGCTCCCTATAAAAGCGACCCGCCATGGAATCGATAAACGCGCAATTTTTTGCCAAATCCAAAGGGGGAGATACTGCGGAAAAAGCCATCGCTGTCCGGTCCGATCGTTCTCCGAAAAATTTCAGTACTAGATTCGCGGAAAGAGAGAACCCCGATACGAAGATCTTTGCGGAGAGGGAATCTCTTGCAAAATCTAGAACATCCTGCAAATCTTCGGACTGTCCGGCATAATAGGAATATTTTGCGTATCCTCTCCCTTTTCCGCAATTTCGTAAATTCATTCGAAGAGTTCCATACCCTCTTTCTAACGCGGTTTGGGCTAGCGAAATAAGATACGGACTTTCCGAGTCTCCTTCCATGCCGTGAACCATAACGATGTAAGTCCCATTCCAAGGAATAGAATCTCGTTTATAGCTGGAGATCGGAGGATTATGCTCTAACCAAAGAGTGTCTCCCGAATTTCCGCTAACCGTAAGAAGAACGTCTTCGCAGTAGTAATCGGTTCGTAATCGGTTTGCGGGTGGAAAAAAAGTATTATAGATCGTTTGAGCGTGTTTTCCTGAAACGAATCGTTTAGGGCGAAAGGGCAGGTGTTCCATAACAGAGGCTCGCGATTTAGATTCCGTTCTCTTGAAAAAATTCCTTCCAATCTTCCAACTGAGCCTTTCCGAGAAGATTTCTTTTTTCCAAAAACTTTCTAAATCGTTTCAAAAAATCCTTTGCCCGACTCTGAACGAGACTATCATCCGGGTGCATATCGGTAAGGAAAAAATGTAAGAATTCATCCAGCTCGAATGACCCGAGATTCTTTAAAGTGATTCGATCTTCTTTTTGGTCTTCGTTTTCTCCGAATAATAATTCGGAAAACTCCAGAAGTAGGGTGCAGAGCTTTTCGTCCGCATCCCGACTTCCTCCCTGTTGATTGGACAGGTAGTCCTTGAGGACGTCTTCGATTCTTGGAGCGTCCGACAAAACCTAAAACCTTTAAGAATTCGATTTAGGAAATTCGATTTTCGTAGCGAGGGAATCTACGATGCCGTATTGGATAGCCTCGTCGGCATCCATATAATAATCCCGATCCGTATCTTCTTCAAGCTTAGAAACGGGGTGCCCGCAGGCTTCGGCAAGAATCTGATTTAGTCTGGCTCTCGTTTTTAGAATTTCCTCGGCCTGAATTTTTAGATCGCTGGCGGGCGCGACGATTTGTCCACCGATAGACGGTTGATGGATCATCACTTTTCCGTTCGGCCAAATGGACCTTTTCCCTTTTACTCCCGCTGCGAGAAGCACGGACCCCATCGAAGCCGCCAATCCCATACAGACGGTGTGAACCGGTGAGGTTATCATTTTCATCGTATCATAAATCGTAAGTCCGGAAGTGACGACGCCTCCGGGGCTATTTATATAAAACGTAATCTCTTTGCCTGGATCCGCCATTTCTAGAAACAGCAGTTTCCCTACGATATCTTTGGCGGACTCATCAGTAACGGCACCCCATAAGAATATTTTCCTATGGTCGATCAGCTTCTTGGAAATTTTACTACCGGTAAGTTCTTCGAAGACTTCGGCGATTTTCTCGTTTTCGGACATTCTGGCTCCCTTAAGCACTTCGTTGTTCCAGTTTCTTCCTCCTCAATTTCCTGAAAACACCAATAAATACGAATGCAACAAACGAGACGTAAAAAAAGCGAATCAGTTGAATGGGGGGAACGGGTAGGTCTTTACCCGCACGCAGTGCGATCAGCCGAGAGGCTAGCACCGGTCGGTTTTCCGTCCTGGGTTCGGGCTCTTTGAATTTGATTATATGTGCATTTTCCGATAAAAGATAGTATTTTCTCGCTTCGCGCTCTAACGCTACCTTATCATCTCGTAGGAGTTTTTGACGCTCCTCCAATTGGCGATTTTCGTATTCCAGCCTTTCCACATCCAGTTTTAGATTGGAGAGGCTGGTTTCCAAGGTGGACCGTACGACCAGGCCGGATTCGCCCAGGACCGTAAAATAAAAAAGTCCGGAGAGAAATACCAGAAGTAAGAATAGCCTGTTCGCTAGTTGAGAGCCCATCTTGTTTATAAGTTATAAAAGGTCTCCTTTCCTTTATAGACTGCCGAGTTTCCTAGTTCCTCTTCGATTCGAAGAAGCTCATTGTATTTGGCAATCCTATCCGTTCGAGACAACGAGCCGGTTTTAATCTGGCCTGCGTTGGTTCCCACTGCGATATGCGAAATCGTCACGTCTTCCGTTTCACCGGACCTGTGACTAATTACATTGGCATATTTAGCTTTCTTTGCCATATCGATGGAGGCCAATGTTTCCGAAAGCGATCCGATTTGATTCACTTTAATCAATATGGAATTTCCGATCCCGGACGAAATCCCCTTAGACAGTTTCTCTATGTTCGTCACAAAGAGATCGTCTCCTACGAGTTGGATTTTCTTTCCAAGTTTTTGGCTCAGAATTTTCCATCCATCCCAATCGTTTTCGTCCAACCCGTCCTCAATAGTAATGATCGGATACTTCGAGACTAGATCTGAGTAGTATTCCACCAATTCCGCACTGGTGAACTCTTTATTTCCTTCTCCGCCCAGGACGTACTTCTTTTTGGATTTATCGTAAAACTCCGAAGATGCGGCGTCGAGTCCGAGTAGGACATCCTTTTGGGGTTTATACCCCGCTTTTTCGATCGCTTCCAGAATCACTTCCAGTCCTTCCTGGTTACTGGCTAAATCCGGGGCGAATCCGCCCTCATCTCCCACAGAAGTATTGAGTTTTTTTGACTTTAGGACGGATTTAAGAGTGTGGAAGACTTCCGCACCGACCCGTAAGGCCTCTCGAAAACTAGGAACTCCTACGGGGAGAATCATGAATTCCTGAAAGTCCACGTTATTGTCGGCGTGAGCTCCCCCGTTCAGAATATTCATCATAGGAACGGGGAGCTCCTTGGCAAAATTGCCGCCAATATATCGGTATAGAGGAAGTCTCGTATGAGCCGCCGAAGCTTTTGCAACTGCGAGGGAAGTTCCTAAAATTGCGTTAGCGCCCAATTTACCTTTATTATTGGTCCCATCTTTTTCGAGCATGAGTGCATCGATTCTGTTTTGGTCCAGTGCATCTTCCCCGATCAATAATTCTTTTATTTTTAGATTTACGTGTTCGACGGCTTTGAGAACGCCTTTTCCGGCATAACGGGATTTGTCCCCGTCTCTCAATTCCACTGCTTCATATTCGCCGGTCGAGGCCCCGGACGGAACGGCTGCTCGACCGAAAGATCCGTCTTCAAGTTTTACATCCACTTCGACTGTGGGGTTTCCGCGAGAGTCCATAATTTCTCGGGCTCGTATCCCGGAGATTTTGGAAGATTTAAGCATGGTAGTTCCTGTAATATTTTTTTCCCGAAGGATTTTTTCAGAGATTGTTGTCTTTCAGCAAAATAAATCAAGCGGGAAACGGGGAAAAAGGGTTGCCCAACCCTTTGGAAACAATAGAAACGCTTCCATGAAATCCACGGAGAAACATGCACTTTTCTTTCATTCGAGTTATTTGGTACTATGTATCATTACGCTTTTGCTTCCCATTCCCGCCTCCATAGGGTGGAGATTATTTTTTTTGGTCGTAGTCTATACGATCGGATTACCGGTCGCCGCTCAAATTTGGGAGCATGATCGGTGGCTGGACATTTTTCGGTTCGTCTTTCCTTTAAGTATTTTGCAAGTGTTTCCCGACTGGTTCCTTTCTCGGGTGTTAGGCGTTCTTACTTTTCAAGAAGACGGATTCTATAGGATAGGAACTGTCCCGGCTTATATGGCGGGGCTTTGGACGATTCCGTTATTTCTATCCACGTTTGCGGCTGTCCGATTTTCCAAGCGGAATCCTTCCGTAAATCCGATCGCGAAATACATCGTGGCGGGGGGTGTCGCATTCGTAATTTTCGCAGTCTCGGAAGAGTTTGCTAGAATGATTCCGATTTGGTCCTCCCAAAACGTTTCGATGATCGGCCATACGGCAGTGTACGTCCTGCTTCCCGAGTTGATATTAGGTGTGTTCACCGCGTTTGCTTATTTTCATACCGAGGGAAAACCTTTGCGCTCCAAACTTCTTTGGACAATTCCGACCATGTTCGTTTATTTGGGGGCATTATCCTGGTTCTATCTTCTTTTGGAAGGTGTCTGGCGCTAGCAGAGGACAGAAGACTAAGGACAGACGCGTTCGCTTTGCTCACGCTAGACAGAAGCTGCTATACGTTGGAAAAGTTACAGAAGTAGGGGGAAATCCCCTGCAACGATAAGAATCTTTCTCTAGAGCATGGAAACCCGGCTCTCCAATGTTCTGTCTTCAGTCCTCTTTCTTAAGCGAGGGAAAGGAAAAATGGACGCACGAATCATCACCGAATCGACGGAAATAAGCGGACTACTCGAGGATCGAAATCGATCGGTTTTGCGACTACCCGATTATTTTACGGATTCGTCTTTAATCGTAGAACGACACACTTCCTATACGGTAAAAAATAAGTTTACCTTAGAGGGAAAGGCAACGTTCGAAAATAAGAATAGCTTCGTAAAAGTTTCGCCGACTTCGGATAAACGATCTTCTTTTTCCTATAACGGGAAAAAATTTCCCTTAAATGCGGCCGATTGTATAAAAGGAAATCATAATATACAATTGGGCGAGGTTAAGATTATCGAACATCCTCTGGCTTGGATGTTAGCGTTCGGCGTGTATGTCGATATCGAAACCGCCGAGTCAAGCCTACCGACATTCGATTTTTGCGACCGACCTTATCTGGATGGATTGATCGGAAACCTTCAGGCAATTGCGCCGCGTAAATCGATATCCGTTTCTAAGCCTATCGGGCTCGTATGGGAAAGGGGATACTGCGTACTGGAACCGCCTGAAAATTCGAAAGAAGCCGAGCAATTAATCTTAGATCATCAGGTTTCTTACCTCGGCACTTCCATCGGAAAGGCGAGGATAAGAACGCCTTTCGAACCGAATTCATTCGCTTATTACTGCGATGCCAGAACCACCGCGTTTAGAACCAAATCGGAAGCCGAAAAGTTCTATCAAGTCGGTTTAGCCGGAGGGCTAAAGGATTATCCGTTCACTCTCGAGAACGTGTTGTTACTGGATGAAGAACGCATATATAACGGTCGGGAGAAATTTAAGGATCAAAATTCCGGATTTGATTTTGAATTTTTGTGTCATGAAATTATTGATATTTCTTCTTGGTTGAGATTTGTGGAAGAAGAATACGAGGGGAGATTTGTCGGGAAAATGACTACCTTCTTATTCGATCATCATAAACAGATCGACATAGCTCAATGCGCATGTGATCGTTCGGTCTTAGAGAAGCATGGAGTGTCGATCCTTTCTTAAGGTCGGCTTTTTACGGTTAGTTGCCTACTGAACAGAAACGTACACTCGAATTTCAAGATGGAAAAGTTCTGTTACAGATACTGTCCGCGTTTTCCTAGCCTTATGGATCAGTCGGAATACATATTCCGAGAGGATTTCAAATCTGTCCGGTAAAAATACTTGTAATTAATATACAAAATCTTCATAAGTGAGAAAATTCTAACTTGGATGAATTCTAAATGAAAAGAATTGTAATTTCTTCAGCGATTTTTATGGCTCTCGCATTTGCTAACTGCGCGGTTTTGGATCCTATTGGGTTCACTTATGATCGGATTAAAGGCGATAAGGCTGCAAGTAAAATTACGGACGCCGCAATCATGACGGACTTGGTAAATTCGACGATTCTAAACGGAAAAGCAACCGTTTCGATTTTATCCATTCTCGCAAGCGATATCGCCGGCATTGATCCCGCCAAATATTACAAGGAGTCGGTTATCAATCAATGTGTGACGGATATCAAGGGAGTGAAGGGTTATTTGATCGGTTCCACCCTGACGGTTATCTCCTCTTGTAAGGGAATTACTGCGGACGGACTCATCTACTAAGTCGAATTGCGGGAAGGAATTTTTCTCTTCCCGCTTCTTCGGCGGAATCCTTTTGTTTCTTTAAAAGGCAAAAGCAGCTTTTACGGATTTCCGTTCGCTATTCTCGCATCTCCAAATCCTTCCGCATTCCTGAGTCGGTTCAGAAAAGGCTTTTCAGGGGAAGAAATCCCTCGAATTTTGTTTCTAAGCATGTCCGACCGGCAAAAATACATCAGAAACTTCTCCATCATTGCTCATATCGATCACGGTAAATCGACATTAGCGGACCGACTTTTGGAAATCGGCCATGTCACGGACGATCGGACGAAAAAAGATCAGATTTTGGACTCGATGGATATCGAGAGGGAGAGGGGAATCACCATAAAGGCAAATAATGCCACGTTCAATTACGTGGCAGATGACGGCCATACGTATACGATGAATTTAATCGATACCCCGGGCCACGTGGATTTTACCTACGAGGTATCTCGTTCTTTAAAAGCCTGCGAAGGAGTTCTTTTGATCGTGGATGCAAGTCAAGGTGTGGAAGCGCAGACTTTGGCAAATCTATATCTTGCGATGGAGCAGGATCTTGCAATTATTCCGGTGATGAACAAGGTCGACTTGCCCGCGGCCGATGTCGAGAGAACTAAGCTGCAAATCGAGGATAGTCTCGGCCTGGATGCGGAAAAGGCCGTAGCAATTTCCGCAAAAACCGGTTTGAACGTAAAGGCCGTGCTTGAGGAAATTACCCGTCAAATTCCCGCGCCGAAGGGCGATATCAACGCGCCTCTTAAAGCCTTAATTTACGATTCCTATTTCGATCCTTATATGGGGGTCGTTATCAAAATCCGAGTGTTCGACGGAAGCGTTAAAAAAGGAGATCGGATTCTTTTGATGAGCAATCAGAAAGATTTTACGGTCAACGAGGTAGGAATCAAAGGGATCGGATTGATCCCTAAAGACTCGCTATCCGTGGGAGAAGTCGGATATATTATCGCGGGTATTAAAAAAGTATCCGATGCGAGGTCGGGTGATACCGTAACTTTACAATCCAATCCGACTGCCGAGCCGGTTCCCGGCTACAAGGACGCGAAGCCGATGGTTTTTGCGGGACTTTTCCCGATTGCCGGAGAACAGTTTGAAGAACTGGTGGATGCGATCGAAAAAATGAAGCTAAACGATGCGGCTCTGGTGTACGAAAAAGAAAGTTCCGCGGCTTTAGGATTCGGTTTTAGGGTAGGCTATCTCGGTTTGTTGCACATGGAAATTGTGCAGGAGAGGTTGGAGAGGGAGTTCAACCTAGATCTCATCACGACGGCTCCTTCCGTAAAATATACGATCAAAATGAAGAATGGAGAAGTCTTCGATATCGATAATCCGTCCAAGTTTCCGGACCCGGTTTTTATCGAAACCACTGAAGAACCGTTCGTGAAGGCGTCGATAATCACTCCGATCGAATACGTGGGCAATATCATGTCGCTCGCGATGGATAAACGCGGAATACAATTGGATACGGTTTATCTTACTCAGGAGAAGGTGCAGCTTACCTACGAACTCCCGCTTGCCGAGCTTATTTTCGAATTTTATGATAAGCTTAAATCTTTGACTCGCGGATATGCCTCGCTTGATTACGAACCTTGCGGGTATAGGGCGTCTCAGTTGGTTAAGATGGATATTCTCGTAAATGGGGAGCCGGTGGATGCACTCTCGATGATCGTGCACCGAAGTAAAGCCGAGCAACGGGGAAGGGAAATCATCGAAAAGTTGAAGGAATTAATCCCGCGGCATCAATTCATGATTCCCATCCAGGCGGCAGTCGGAGGTAAAATTCTGGCTAGAGAAAGTATTTCGGCTCTTAGGAAGAATGTTACCGCTAAGTGTTACGGTGGGGATATTACCCGGAAAAAGAAACTTCTTGAAAAGCAGAAAGAAGGGAAAAAAAGGATGAAGCAAATCGGGAATGTCGAAATTCCTCAAGAAGCCTTCCTCGCGGTTCTGAAAACCGGCGATTAATGTTTCCGAAGCTTCCGGCGCGATTTTACGGAGCAAGCCCGGTCCAATTTTTATACAAGATCAATAAGTCTGAAATTTTCGTAAAACGCGAGGATCGACTATTTTTTTCTCAAGGAACTAAGATTCGAAAATTACTTGGAATTTACCGGACGCTCGCTCCCTATTTCCGCTCCGGAAAATTCCAGACTGTTGTTTTGCAGGGGAATCTTCATTCGAATGCGATTTTAGCCGGAATACTCTTTTTCCGCTGGTTAGGCATTCCAACCAAAGTAATCGGCTATTCTCGAAATCTCCAATTGCAAAGTCCGGCTTCCATTCTGGCCGGGCGATTTTCGGAGATTGTAATTTATCCTACAAGGCGGGAATGGGAGCATCATATGCAGGAATTGCTCGGAGATACTGGGGGCGGAATCGCGATTCAATTCGATCGTATCGATGGAGGTGTCGAAGTTCCTACAAGCGCTAGGCAAATTCTCCTTCCGGAATACTTATTCTGCCAGAATGCGCTGGATGGATTGGCTCCGCTCTGGGACGAAATCGACCCTAACGAATTTGATGGCATCATGCTCGATGTAGGTTCCGGAATTACTTGGCTTTCGGCTCTAGAGTGGAATCGACTCCCGGTTTTTGGCGTCACTTTAGGATTGCCTAAGAGGAAAATGCAAGTTTGGTTGGAGTCTCGCCGAGCGAGTCTCCACCTAAAGCATCTTGCAATCCCGTATGATTCCTTAATCGAACCCAAAGCGGAATTACCGTTAGTTTCCTTTTCCTTTGGAGAAACGGAACGTTGGAACGATAAAGCAAATCAGCTCTGGAAGAAAACGGGGATTTATTTCGAGCCGGTATACGCTTGTAAGACGTTAAGCGTTTTAGAGAGCATGGTTCTCGCGGGGAAGATAGAAGGACGAATTTTATACGTTTATCAAGGAGGAATACTGCAAAATTTCTCCATTGATGTATTATCAATGTGAAATTACATGTTTTAGAATATTATAAAATATTGATTCAATAGCAGCTTTCGATCGACGGATGATTGTCGCCGATCGAAAGCTGCTGGCTTTAGGAAGTTATATATTCTTTGTTGAGTATTCGAATAAAATCCCGTTTAATGTCTTTAGGGCAAGCAGCTTCGCATTCATACTGGTTCGTGCAGTTTCCGAAACCCTCTTTATCCATCGCCGACACCATATTCTTGACTCGCTCTTTCTTTTCGACCTGTCCTTGGGGTAGCAGGGCCAAATGAGCTACTTTGGCAGAGACGAAAAGCATGGCGGACGCGTTCTTACAAGATGCGACACAGGCGCCGCATCCGATGCAAGTCGCTGCGTCCATAGCCACATCCGCATGCTTTTTAGCGATTGGAAGAGCATTCGCATCCGGCGCACCGCCCGTATTGATGCTTACGAATCCACCCGATTGGATGACTCGATCAAAAGCGCTGCGATCCACAATTAAATCTTTTATGACCGGAAAGGCTTTCGCTCTCCAAGGTTCTAGATAAATCGTATCTCCATTTTTAAACGATCTCATATGAAGCTGACAAGTGGTAACTCCCGGCAGGGGACCGTGAGCTACCCCATTGATCATTATATTACAAGATCCGCAAATTCCTTCGCGGCAATCGTGTTCGAATGCGATCGGCTCTTCGCCTTTTGTAATTAGCTCCTCGTTGACGACGTCTATCATCTCCAAAAAGGACATATCGGGGGAAATATCTTTCGCGGGATAATCCACGATCTTGCCTTTATCTTGAGAATTCTTCTGTCTCCAGACTTTTAGTTTGAGATCCATTACTTATAGCTCCTCGTTGCGAGTTTAATGTTCTCGAACTCCAGGTGTTCCCTGTGTTCAACCGGTTTGGCTCCGACGCCTTTCCATTCCCACGCAGTGACATGGCAGAATTTTTCGTCGTTTCGTTTGGCTTCGCCATCTTCCATCTGATGTTCCGTTCTAAAATGCCCGCCGCAGGATTCTTCCCTAGTGAGAGCATCAAAGCAGAGAAGTTCGGCGAATTCTAAGAAGTCGGCCACTCGTCCTGCTTTTTCCAGGGACTGGTTCAAATCCGTTCCCGATCCTGGCACATTTACGTTTTGCCAGAACTCCTCCCTGATTTGAGGAATTTTCTGCAGAGCCTCCTGCAGGCCTTTCTCATCCCTGGCCATTCCACATTTATCCCAGACAAGTTTGCCTAGTTCTCTATGGAATGAATCCACAGTACGGCGTCCTTTAACGCTTAGAAGTTTATTGATTTTGTCGGTACTCTCGGTCTCCGCTTTCTTAAACTCGGGATTATCGACGGACGGTGTTTTACCGAATCCGACTTCCGCGAGATAGTTACCGATTGTGTAAGGAAGTACAAAATATCCATCCGCCAAACCTTGCATCAGCGCCGAGGCACCTAATCGGTTGGCTCCGTGATCGGAAAAGTTGGCCTCGCCGATAACGAACAAACCTGGAAGGTTACTCATGAGATTATAGTCTACCCAAAGTCCGCCCATTGTATAGTGAACCGCAGGATAGATTCTCATCGGGACTTTATAAGGATTTTCACCCGTGATTTGCTCGTACATCTGGAAAAGATTTCCGTAACGTTCGGCAATCGTATGTTCTCCCAAACGCCGAATTGCGGAGGAAAAATCGAGATAGACTCCTTGTCCACCGGGTCCGACTCCGAAGCCCGCGTCGCAAACTTCTTTGGCGGAACGCGAAGCTATATCCCGAGGGCAGAGATTGCCGTAACTCGGATATTTTCTTTCGAGATAATAATCCCGTTCGCTTTCGGGAATGTCTGCGGGATTTCGAGTATCTCCTTTCTTTTTCGGGACCCAAATTCGCCCATCATTTCGAAGCGACTCGGACATCAGAGTCAGCTTGGATTGATGGTCGCCGGAAACCGGGATGCAAGTGGGGTGGATTTGCGTATAGCAAGGATTTGCGAAGAAAGCCCCCTTTTTATGGGCCCTATAGGTCGCCGTAACATTGGAACCTTTCGCATTCGTAGACAAATAAAATACGTTTCCATATCCTCCCGAGGCCAACACTACCGCATCCCCCGCATGAGCCGTGATTTCCCCCGTAACTAGATCTCGAATGATCACGCCTTTTGCATGTCCGTCCACCACGACCAAATCGACCATTTCGGTTCGAGGATACATTTTAACATTTCCTAATCCGATTTGTCGAGAAAGAGAAGAATAGGCTCCTAAAAGAAGTTGTTGTCCAGTCTGACCTTTGGCATAGAACGTGCGGGACACCTGGGCTCCGCCGAAAGAGCGGTTATCTAAATGGCCGCCGTATTCTCTTGCGAAAGGAACGCCTTGAGCCACGCACTGATCGATAATGTTCGCCGAAACCTGAGCTAGGCGATAAACGTTGGCTTCGCGAGCTCTAAAATCTCCACCTTTAATCGTATCATAAAAGAGTCGGTATACGGAATCACCGTCGTTCTGGTAATTCTTTGCGGCATTAATTCCACCCTGGGCCGCAATAGAGTGGGCGCGTCGCGGGCTGTCCTGAAAGCAGAAGGTTTTTACATTATAACCGAGTTCCGCTAATGTCGCCGAGGCGGATCCTCCTGCCAGTCCTGTTCCAATTACAAGAATCGTATATTTGCGTTTATTGGCGGGATTCACCAGCTTGGTATGGGATTTGTAGTCATCCCATTTCAGTTCTAAAGCACCCGAAGGAATTTTTGAATCTAAGCTCATTCTATTGTGCTCCTGGTAACTTGACGTATCCTAAAAGGATCGATAGCGGTATGGAAGAATTTCCTACAAAAATAAGAAGCGCATATCCGATTGCAAATGCATTGGTCTTCGGCGCCCAAAACGGTGTATTTAAACCGAATGTCTGAAACACGCTGGAAACTCCGTGGCGAAGGTGGGAGGCCAGTACGAACATCCAAAGGATGTATGCGGTAGAAACGATCGGATTTTGGAATCCTAGAACCACCATGGCATAAACGTCGTGTCTCCCTTGGGAATCTTTTAAGGCGAAATCTTTCGGATCCGTAATTCCGAGCGTAAAATGAGCGAGGTGATACAATATTGCTCCGAAAATCAATAAACCGGTGAGGGCCATCATTCTGGAAGAAAGAGTCGCTTGGATCGTACTTTCTTTTACATACGCTACCGGCCTCGCCTGTCTGTTCTCTAAAGAAAGTTTGATTGCATAAAAAACGTGTAATACGAAGGCAATCAAAAGCGTACCTCTCGCGATCCAAAGAAGTCCGCCGAGGCTTTGGAGGAACGCGGCGTAACTATTAATTTTATCCGGTTCCTGGAAAATCTGGAGATTCCCCAGCATGTGAAAAAACACGAAGCCGAAGAAAACGAGTCCGGTAATTCCTACGATAGTTTTTCTACCGATGGAAGACCTAAGGTATCCAGCCTGAAAATCCATTCAAATTCTCCTGTGAGAGTAATGGGAAGAAGTCATCGATTTGTTTTTATGGGAGAGGAGAACTGGGAAAGAACAAATGTTCTCCGATTCGCCCTAATATTTAGGGTAAAAAATAGGATCTATACGGAAAGCATTTTTAAACGAAAGTGCAAAAAATGGACATTTGGGCCCGAAACGGCTATAATGAACTTTCATTTTGTGCAACGCGGAAATTTTTAAAAGAAAATTAGATCAGGAACAATCTCAATGCAAAAAATAGACCCATTTATTTCGCTCTATCGAAGAGAGCTTTTTCCCGGTTCTATAAAACCGGTTGGCGAGAATTTAGACTCGGAAACGGAAGGCTTCTATTTTCAATTCAAAGGATATCGAATTTCTAGAGTCGGGTTCGGCTGTTATCGAGTAGGCTTGGAAAATCCGAAGCATAAAAAGGCCCTGATTCTCGCGCTTCGCTCCGGTGTAAATTTGATCGATACCTCTGCTAATTATGGGGATGGCGAGGCGGAGAGTCTAGTCGGAGAAGTACTTTCGGAGGAATTTGCATTCGGAAATTTGAAACGTGAATCGGTTTGCATCGTTACGAAAGCCGGATACATTCAGGGTCGGAACATGGAAGTTGCCGAGCAACGGGAAACATCCGGGAATCCATTTCCCGAAACGACATATTATCAACCTGGTTGCTTCCATTGTATTTCACCTGAATTCTTAGAAGATCAATTGGAGAGATCTAGAAAAAGATTGGGCTTGCATACGATCGATATTTTTCTACTGCATAATCCGGAATATTTTCTGATGGATCGGCAAAAGCATGGAGTTCCGGAGAAGGAAGCAAAGGAGGAATATTATCGGCGAATTCGAGAAGCATTCTCGTTTTTGGAGAGAGCGAGGGCGGATGGCAGAATTCTTTATTACGGAATTTCTAGCAATACCTTCCCGGATACTGAAGATTCTTACACTGGTACGTCTTTGTCGAAGGTACTACAAATTTCTAAAGAGGTCGGCGGAGGCGACTCCGGTTTCTCCGCAGCTCAGTTCCCGGCCAATTGGTACGAAGATGGTTTTCTGCGGAATCACAATTCAGCGGGAGAAAATCTCGTAGCTACTTGTAGGAACTTCGACATCCTCCCCCTGATCAACCGGCCCTTGAATTCTTTCGTCTCTGACAAAGGAATGGTTCGATTGACTTATCGACCAGGGCCGGACCAGGAGGTTCGAATAACCGCTTTGGAATCGTTATTCAACGAGCTGAGAACGTACGAGACTCGGATCCAAGATCTTTCGGAAAATCGGAAAGGGTTTCAGGGCCTGAGCGTCCAATGGTTTGCGTATCGAGAGAAAATTCAGAATGTCGAGCAGCTGCACCAAATCTTAGGGAGATCCTGGATCCCCGCCGCTCAATCGTCCTTAAAATTTATATCCGATCGTTTGGGAAAAGAGGAGGCAATTCGCTATACGGACCTGCTCAATAAGACGATCCCATATTTCGAGGAATGGATTATTTTGCATCAGGCCGAGGCCCGGTCACCTCTGTACGAGGAATTAAAAGGTAGATTTCACTCCGACAGGCACGGGCCTAATAGCCTATCCTCCATGATGGTCTTGCATTTGTCTCAACTCATACAAAAGGGAACAGTGCTGATCGGGATGAGAAAAGAGGAATACGTCAAAGATATATTACAACTTAAGGATCAAGTACGATCTCCGATTTCGGAGGAGGAATGGGGATACCATGGAATTCGATCCTGAGATCCTGGCAATTTTAGACCGGATTCGCAATACCCCGGACTTGGACTCCAGTTTTTCCTTTGCATGGATGGAGGGGAGAAAATTATATTTTGCCGGAAATTATTTCGAGCTACATGAGGTTTTCGAGTTTCAGTGGAAGAAGGAATCCGGAGGAAGGAAACTTCTCTTACACGGTTGGATACAATTAGCGATTTCTTTAAACAAAATATTCAAAAAACCGAATATTAGAGGAGCCAGAATGCAGGCCGAAAAATCGAAGGAGAAATTCGATGCATTATTGCGATCCTCCGAACTTTCGTCGGCAGGCCGCACTAATACCGTGCAGACGATTCGATTTTTGGAGACTCTACTTACCAAATTCAGCGGAGATATTGGTTGGGACTTCGAACAAATTCGAGAGCTTTCTTTACCCACTATGACCGAAACGGGAGAGGAATGGTTTTCTTCCATTTGAGTTTTTCTTATTATGACTTTTGAAGGAAATATGGAAACAGCGAACGAAAATATCGGCAAGCTAGAGCGTAATTATTTTGAATCCGGCGGATACAGACTCGCGTATACGAAACGAGATAATAATAAAGGAAAGGCGCTTTTACTTCTTCATGGTTTTATGGATTCGTCCGAGACCTTTTTGTTCCAGGAGGATTTTCTTTCCGAGAATTTTGATCTATATCGATTCGATTACCGAGGCCACGGAGATTCCGAATGGCTGCGCGAAGGGTTTTACCATTTTATGTTGCCCCTTGTCGATACCCAAAGTTTCATTTCCAAACACTTACCCGAAAAATTTCACATCCTCGGACACTCGATGGGAGGCGGCCTTGGATCTCGTATCGCGGGCATCCTGCCCGAAAGAGTGGAATCGTTGGTTTGTTTAGAAGGCTTTAGTTCCCTTCAGAATCCCGAAAAGGAGCGAAAGAGATTTCGGTCTTGGTTGGAAACATGGGAGAGTGGGTTGGCCGGTAAGGAAAGAAAGAGACAAAAAAGTTTTCGCAGTATCGAGGAGGCAGCACTTCGCTTATCACCAGTTTACCCTAGGTTGCCAAAGGAACGTCTGTTAAGAATAGCCGCATATTTGACAAAGCCTGTGGATGACGGTTATATCTGGAAAAGTGATCCTGCCTATAAAAACGGTCCGCCCGTATTTATTAGCCCCCAATTTACCCGATATCTTTGGGAAACGATTGCCTGCCCCGTTCTTGTCGTCTATGGCAAAGAAACGCATCTACCCTTGGATGATAGGGAAGAAGTTTTTTCGCATATTCGTAATTTGGAATATTTCGAGTTGGAAGATGCCGGGCATAATATGCACCACGACAGGCCGGAAGATTTAGCCGTGATCTTAAACGATTTCTATCGAAAATTAAATACCGGTATTAAGTCTTAGATGCTAGGTATTAAAGGTTAGTAAAGGTGGAAGAGGCATTATGTTCAAAGGACTTGCTGCTTTAAACCAAATCGCTTCCATGTATAAAATATTACGGTCGCACGGTGCAGAGGGCAGAGGGCAGAGGACAGAGGACAGAGGACAGAGGACAGAGGACAGAGGACAGATAATTATTCCTATTACCCTGACAACAATTTTTTTAAAACGAATTATGTTGGAGCTCCTGTGCGATAGATCTTTCCTCTACCTTAGCTGCCTTTCCAACATTGAGCAGCTTCTGTCTAGCGTGAGCAAAGCGAGCGCATCTGTCTTCTGACCTCTGTCCTCTGAAAACGAATTATGTTGGAGCGAGGTGTTACTGGATTTTCGATGTGTCGGGGGGCGTCAGCAATTTTGTGTATATGAATTGTGTTGGAACTCCGACGCAGAGAGCGGAGGGTCGAAGAAAGATCCACTGTTAGCATAAGAATCTTTCTCTAGAGCATGGAAACCCCCCTTTCCTAACATCTAGCAGCTACTGTCTTCTGCCTGGAATAGCGAGTCGGAAACGTGCTCGCAAACGGATGCGACATTGATTTCGCTCGGGTTCGAAACTCTCGAATTATTTTTCAGTTCGAAACGTTTCCAATCTCCAAAACGGCAAAATCAGAAAGTATAATTCGCAAATACGCATTTCCCCATCCCGGAAAAAACCCTAGAGAAACCGCTGTTTTTAGTCGAAAAACTCCTTTGCTTATCCGTAGGAGGCTTTACACTAGCCAAAAAGTTTCAAAGGCCAGAATGTTCGCAAAAGTCCTCAATCCTATTCGTTTCGCGATACTAACCTTCGCTCTGATTTATTCCTCTCATCTTTTCGCAGTGCAATCCATTCTTCTTAGAAACGGGAATACTATTAAAGGGGAGGTGATCACTCAAAATGAGAAAACGATTCAGGTCCGCAGTGAGGATGGTAAGATAGTAAGCGTTTCGAAACGGTCCATCTTGAAAGTAATTTATAAAGAAGTAACGAAAGACGAAGAAAAAAAGATCCGGCAGGAAGAGGAGAAAAAAATACAGGAAGAACCCCAGGCTGTCAAAGAAGAACCGATCGTTATTATTCCTCCCACCCCCGTTGCGCCTAGCAGAAGCAAATGGAGTGTCGTATGGAGATCCGCAGTACTACCCGGCTGGGGGCATATTTATGCAGGGAGAAAAACTACCGGAATCGTTTATAGCGGCCTATTAATATCGAGTTTGGGATATGCCGCTCTTTCTGCCAAGCACGCGCATTCGGCTAAATCCGACTACGAGCAATCGTCGGCGACTTCCACGTTGATTTCGGGAAATTCTTCGATCGGCTTGGGAAGTATTTATGTCAGCGGAAAGAAAAGCCAGTACCAACATGATGTCAAGGAATACAATAATTCTCTTGCGATACTGGGAGCGGTATATTTAGTGCAGCTTGCGCATTCCTATTTTACGGGAACCTCCTGGGCAAAGGAGGATGTCGTGTTATCGTCGGACGGAACTCCTCTTAGAAACGGAATTCAGTGGAACGCAGGTTACGACCGTGGCGCATCGAATTCGAGTATGCTCGGTTCAAGTGCGATCGGGTCGTCGACCGGGAGAGCTTTGTACGGGGAATTCCGATACTCTGTCTTATTTTGAGAGTTCGATTTATAGGATCGTTAACAGAGGACTGAAGACAGGCGCGTTCGCTTTCAGAGGACTGAGGTCAGAGGACAGAAGACGGACGCGTTCGCTTTGCTCGTTCAGAAGACCGAGGACGGAGGACAGACGCGCTCGCTTTGCTCACGCTAGACAGAAGCTGCTAGACATTGAAAAAGTTACAGAAGTAGAGGAAAGATCTACTATAACACAAGAATCTTCCCATAGAACATGGAATCTCCGCTTGTCGAAGTTCTGTCCTCTGAAAGCGAATTATGTTGGAGTTCCTACGCAGAGAACGGAGGGCCGAAGAAAGATCCACTGTTAGCATAGGAATCTTTCTATAGAGCATGGAGACTCGGTTCATCGATGTTCTGTCCTCAGTCTTCCGTCCTCTGAAAGACAGTAGCTGCTACTAGCTGGAAAGGTTACAGAAGTAGAGGAAAAATCCTCGATAACACAAGAATCTTTCTCTAGAGCATGGAAACCCGGCTCGCCAATGTTCTGTCTTCAGTCCTCTGGCCTCTGGCATGACATAAAAAATTTTTACAGGAAGAAATAAAAAAACTTGTACTTTTAGGGTACTCAAATAGGCTACCTCTCAACATTTTAGCTGAGGAGCAACCATGGAACAGGGAAATAAATTCAGAGATCAACTCGAGAGATACGTGAACTATCGCGGGATCGATATTGTCCTTCATCTGAAAGACGGATCCGTTGTTGAACTCGACCGGAATCGCAGACTCGTTGGCGAAGAAATCGTCTATTTCCCTGATAAACTAAACGCAAGCAAGGTTCCACTTACGATGATCAGTAAAGCCGATCTATTCGTTGCGTAAAAATCGGATCTGACTCCCGCGAATTAGCGCGCGGAGTCAGAACTCTTACGAACGATTCAATTTTCCCGGCTTTAAGCTAAATCTCTGATTAGATCCTCGATCTCCTCGATTTTTCCGAAGTCCATCTCCGAGTAATTCAAATACAGATCGAATTCGGCATCCGAAATCTTATCGCACTTAATTACTTTCATAGGAAGCTCAATGTTTCCGGATAAGCTTACCATCCCGATTCGGATAGCAAGATTCGTTCCAGGCTCGACCGGCGAGTCGGACCTGTGAACGAGTCCAACCAGCACATTCTCGGCAATCCTGATTTTAACGTCCTCAATCTCTTGAAAACGAACGTTTAGGGTGGAAGGGATTCTACTGTATTTCATGGCGGTCCTCCCGATGTTGCCTTCGATCCTAGCTGGGATAGCTTACATAAGGATTAAGAATGCTTTACGATTCGAAGCGAATGCTAAGAAAAGATTCTAAAACGACGTTTCGGCTACCTTCGCTGGTATTTATTATGCAAGTTATATGCCGAAACGGCTTTGAATGGTATAAAAGGATGGGAAAGGAAAGGGAATCAATCGATTATAATGCGTTTGCTAGATGAGAAATATCAAAAGCCTACGTATTAACAAAGAAAACGATCGGAAATCGACCAACGCAATCTTAAAAAAAATGGACGAGCCGGCAAACGTTCAGCCCCTGTTGTTTAGTTTAGCAGCTAAGTGAAGGTTTCAACGCCGATTTATCTAAAGTTAAACGGATCTTCATAAATCCGTCTAAGACGTTTCGCGGCATGCCGAATGAATCCTTCTCTGGAACGGGAAAACTAGCTTCTCCCGTAAAGGCTGAAGCCTAAAATCGAAACGGTTTTCCGCCGTTAATACAAAATCCTAGTCCGAATTGATCCGGGATGCTTCTCTATCTTTTCCTTTAGCTCGTCGCCTACGCTCATATTGATTACCATGGATAAGTAACCGATTTCAGCGCTTGTACCTAAATGCTGGGAACTGATATTCGCTCCAACTTCCGAAACCATTGCGTTGATATCTTTCAGGAAGCCCGGCTGATTCTTATGAACATTCAAAATTCTGTACATTCCGGACGGGATCGGAGTTAATTCCAACTGAGGGAAGTTCACCGCAAACGAAGTCGAGCCATTGTTCATGAATTTTAACAATTTGCTAGCGACTTCGGATCCGATATTTTTCTGGGCTTCTTCCGTGGAGCCACCGATATGCGGGGTTAATATTACGTTTTGAAGATTTTGCATCGGTGTGATGAACGGATCGTTATTGGATTCGGGTTCTTCGGGAAATACGTCCACGCCTGCGCCGGCTATTTGTCCCGCCTTGATCGATTCCGCAAGGGCCTCGAGATCGACGACTTTTCCTCTAGAAAGATTTATGATGTAAGCCCCTTTTTTCGTAACCGCGATTTGTTTTTTTCCGTAAAGGTTCATGGTCTCCGGGGTTTCGGGAACATGAAAGGTGACGAAATCCGAAATTTGTAGGAGTTCTTCGTAGGACTGAATCGGAGTGGCGTTTCCTAACGGCAAGACGGTCTGCACGTCGAAATAAACCACTTTTAATCCCATTGCTTCGGCTAACACGGAGACCTGACTTCCGATATGCCCGTAGCCTACGATTCCTAGAGTTTTACCTCTGACTTCGAAGCAATTTTTCGAGATTTTATTCCAGATTCCCGCATGCGTATTGCGAATATGATCGGGAACTCTTCTCGCTAACATCACGATTTCTGCAATAACCAATTCCGCAACGGACCTCGTATTGGAATAAGGTGCGTTAAATACCGGGATTCCTCTCCGTTCCGCCTCGGCCAAGTTTACTTGATTCGTCCCGATGCAGAAACAACCGATAGTCATCAAACGCTTGGCTTTGGCCAGTACCGGACTTGTAATATTCGTCTTACTACGTATTCCGAGAACATGAATGTTCTCGATTTCCCTCAAGAGTTCGTCTTCGCTTAGCGCTTGCGGCAGCAATCGAACGTTAAAACCGTCTTTTTGAAAGAGGTCGAAGGCGTCCTTGTGTACGTTTTCCAAGAGGAGGACATTGATCTTTTCTTTTGGATAGGAAATCATGGTTATAGAACCATGGAAAGGTCTCCTCGATTCCCTGGAAATCGGATTTTTTACTTCACTTAGGAAGAGTGTTAAAGAGCATGGAGCCGAAATCTTAGGAGGGTCTTGCCTTGCAAAAAAAGCATTTCCGGAATCTCATATTCTTGTTCCTGCACTTGAGCCTAGTATTGCTTGGAACAGGGGCTTGCTCGTCTCGCCCTGCGATCATCGCCGAGCCGGTTATCGAACAGACATCCCTTCGTTCGGGACCGATTTGTATTTCTTCCTGGTTTTGTTCCGGCGGACGTTCCGGTTCCCTAAATTTTAAAGGAATTCTGAATAATCGAAGCGGAGAAAAGACACTGTTTTTGGAATATTACGTCAGTTCTTTCGAAGAGAGCTTTCCACTCGGAGTTTCCATAAAACTAGATCAAACCTGGCATAATTTGAGAAAGGTTTCCACGGAATACGGTGACACTCTCCGCTTAGTTTCCATGCTTCCGATCGAAGTCGCGGACAAAATTCAATCGGCAAAGGAGATCGAATTCAGTTTTTCCTCCAGGGAGCATACGACCACTAGAAGTCTCGGTGCAGGCGAGGTGGAAACTTTTAAGAACCTTTTGAAAGAAACCAGGTCCCGACTCGAGGCCCAGACCAAGCTCACGATCACAAACTACTAGGCGTTCCTATTCGGGGCGCATCAAGGGGAATAGAATCGTGTCCCGTATCGAGTGCGAATTCGTGAGTAGCATTACTAGGCGATCGATTCCGATTCCGAGTCCCCCGGTTGGCGGCATACCGTATTCCAGCGCTCGTATATAATCTTCGTCCATCATAAAGGCTTCGTCGTCGCCGGCTTCCCGTTGCCTGACCTGCTCCTCGAACCGTTCTTTTTGATCGAAAGGGTCGTTCAATTCGGAGAAAGCGTTACCTATTTCGCGACCTACGATATAAGGCTCGAATCGTTCGACGTAATCGGGATTATCAGGGTGGGATTTTGCCAACGGGGAAAGCTCTTTAGGGAAGTCGGTCACGAACACAGGCTGAATTAAATTCGGTTCCGCTTTTTCGGAAAAAACCTCGTCTGCGACTTTCCAGATAGAATGACATTTGGAAACGTCAATCTTAATCGCGGAGGCTTTTTCTTTGGCTTCTTCCAGTGTCTTGATTCGCGAAAAATCAATACCTGAATATTCTTTAATAATGTCCACGTACTTAACTCTCCGCCAAGGCGGGGATAAATCCACCTGATCTTTGCCATAAGGGATTTTCAAGGTCCCGCAGATCTTTTGCGTTACATGAGTGATCAATCTTTCGGTCAGATCCAGCATTTTTCCCATATCTCCGAACGCCATATAGGCTTCCATCATGGTGAATTCCGGGTTATGCTTAGTCGAAATACCTTCGTTTCTAAAGTTTCGATTCAATTCAAAAACCCGATCCAATCCTCCGACGATCAGACGTTTTAAATATAGTTCCGGCGCGATTCTTAAAAATAACTGCATGTCCAAAGCATTATGATGGGTGGAGAAGGGGCGGGCAGCAGCACCTCCCGCAATGGGTTGCATCATAGGAGTTTCGACTTCCAGAAATCCTTCGCTCGTTAAAAAAGCCCGAATTTCGGAGACGATTTTGCTTCGAATCACAAAGGTGTCCCGAACAGGATCGTTAACGATCAAGTCCACATAACGCATTCTATATCGTTGTTCCACGTCCGAAAATGCGTCGTAGACGACACCGTCTTTTTCTTTCACTACCGGTAAAGGACGAATGCATTTTGCCAGCAGCGTTACGGATATTAGGTGTAGAGTGGTTTCTCCTTTTTGAGTCTGAAACACATAGCCTTCCACTCCGATCAGATCGCCTAAATCCAAACTTTTAAAAAGCGAATAACTTTCCTCGCCTAGATCGTCTCGAGTAGCGTAGAGTTGTATCACACCGCCTTTGTCCTTCAAATGAGCAAAGCTGGCTTTTCCCATTACGCGTTTTGAATGCAATCGACCGCCTAGCTTAAATCTGACTTCGGGGCCGGTCGGATTCTTCGAATAATCCTCGATCAATTGAGAGGATAGAGAATCCGGAAAATAGCGGACGGGATAAGGATCTATTCCCTTGGACTTTAGATCGTTTACTTTTTGAATCCTCTGTTGTATGAGTTCGTTGGTTTCCTTAACTTCTTGCTGGGACATTCCTAGATTCCTAATAATATGAGATAATAATACTTTGCTAAACGACCCAAAATGCTTTCCAGGCTTTTCGGTTTTAAAAACCAATCGGTGGCGGAGAATCCTTCCGGAACTTTAGAAACCGCAACGTAGATCCCTGCCGGCTCTAATACCGAGCGATAGAGTCTTAATAATGTCGCAGAATCGAATTCGCGCCCTACTAGAAGAAAATTTTTCCACTGCCGATCCAATGCTATTTTCAACAGCGTTTTGGGAAATTCCTGAGGACCGGCAGAAACCGTATAAACCAATATTTTGTTCTCCTCGACTCCTTGCGAAGTCAAAAAGGATTGGAAATTCGAAGCGAGATCCGAACCGATTCCGAGATCCGAATCGTTTCCGCCGGGCGAGTATAAAACTAAAATTACGGGAGACAGTCCTTTCTTCCAGAGAGCTGCTGCTTGTTTGAATTTATCTTTTCGACCCGTTTCGATCGCTTCGACTACGATAGCGTCCGATTTTTTAGGATCGGCTTTGGAGACAAGCAGAAGGGGAGCGGAGAAAAACAAAATCAAAAATAGAAAAAGGAATCCGAACGCACCATAGGAAACCAGTTTGGTCTTACTCAGAAATTCTTGTACGGAGAGTGGGCTCGATGACATTGAGTCTTACCGTGGAACGGGCCCAATTTGAGGTTTTAGTTGAATTGGTCCAGAGTTCCCGAGGGGTGTATTTGCTCGAGAGGGGACTCGAACCCCTACACCTAATCGGCACAAGCACCTCAAGCTTGCGTGTCTACCAATTCCACCACCCGAGCGGGCTGCGATTGACAGAATGTGAGAGAACCTTGCCGTGTCAAGGAATTTCATACCAGCTGGTATTTCTTCTTTTGCTTCTTATCTTCAGGATCAAGTACGACTCTTTCCGGATGGAAAACGATGTCCCAATATCTGCGCGCGTACGCGATAACACCGATAACTAAAATCGTTACAAGTACATATCCTGAATATTCCGGGTGGTGAAATAGGTGATCCTGCGAATAGTCGTCACCTAATAAAGGAATTGTCATATACCAGAGAACCGTGACGGCAACTAAGCCCACGCCGAATTTTCCCCACCAATTCGGTCTACCTTGGATTCCTCTTTTTAGATATAAAAATCCGCCGAGCCAAACGCCGAGAACTTCGCGAAACAAATAAACGCAAAGAATCCAAAGAGGAAATTGATAGTAGTGTACGATAACGGAAAGCCCGCCGACGGTAACGATCTTATCGCAGACCGGATCCAGATATCTTCCTAGGATGGATTCCTGTCCGAGCAATCTCGCTAAAAATCCGTCTAAATAATCCGTCAGCACAGCGAGGACGCAGGTTCCTATTGCAAGCAGCAAGTATTCGCTATGTCTTGGGGCTTCCATGTGTTTGCGAGTGAAATGGATGAAAAATGGAAGTAGGAATACTCGGCTGACGGATAAGAAATTCGAGACAGTGAAGATCCGGTCTTCGAGCAAATCCTTTGGTTTTTTTTCTTGTAGCATTATCTTTTTGCCGCACTGAGCGGTAGGTTCCACCCTTTGGAGAAGAATGAGGAAGGGACTTAAAAATTCATCCCTTTTTCCTATAAACCGGTTGACCCAGAGCCCGCCCGGGAAATCATGTTCTTCATATTAGGAGCTGTAGCTCAGCTGGTTAGAGTGCCTGCCTGTCACGCAGGATGTCGCGGGTTCGAGTCCCGTCAGCTCCGAAAAAATTCCTTACAACGTATTTTATCAAGGGACTCGAAGCTTTTGCGCGAAAGCATGAGCAGCGATCTATTTTGCGACCCATAGGGAGCAAAATACCCGGAGGGTGGCAGAGCGGAGCGAAGCCAAATCGTGAATCTCTGCCAAGAGTTTCAAACAAAGCAAACGATAGAGAGCGTCGCGAATGCGTCGCAAGCCATGGAAGGCGTAGCGAGCGCTAAAGACGCCGTGGAGCCCAATCCGTTAGGAAGGCGGATTGCGTAACGGCGAGTCCCGTCAGCTCCGAAAAAATTCCTTACAACGTATTTTTATCAATGGACTCGAAGCTTTTGCGCGGAAGCATGAGCAGCGATCCGTAGAGAGCGTCGCGAATGCGTCGCAAGCCATGGAAGGCGTAGCGAGCGCAAAAGACGCCGTGGAGCCCAATCCGTTAGGAAGACTGAATGTATAAAGGACCCGGCTACCGGATAAATTCCTTCACTGCTTTTACGGTATTCGAAGGGTCTTCTTCCTGGGGGATATGACCCAACCCGTTAAAGATCACCAGTTTGCTTTTTGCGATATCCTTATGAAAGCGCTCCGCGTTCGCAGGAGGAATCAATCGATCCAGATTTCCCCATAAGATCAATGTCGGGATATGCAACTCATGGATTCGGTGTTCCATCTCTCCCATCGGCATCTGCTTAAAACGCTCAGTCAAGGCCTTCCGGTTCCCTTCGCGCAATGCGAGATCATAGTAACGATCAATTTGCTTTTCCGTTACTTTGGAAGGATCTCCATAAGTGTTCTTAACGCTAGAAGCGACGATGCTTCGTGGTAGGACATTGTTGGCGATATTTCGTAATATGGGTATTTTCGCGATGCGAAACGCTATCGGTACGGAAGTCGATTGATAGTTGTATCCGGAGGAGTCCACTAAAATCAATTTTTCAAAACGGGTAGGATGAAGAAGGGCGGTATACCAAGCAATGCTTCCGCCTAAGGAATTGCCCGCAATAACGGACCGTTTTACCTCCAGTTTATCCAAAAGAGAAATTACAAATTTAGAATACAGCTCGAGAGAATACCGATTGTCAGGCGATGGACCCGTTAAGCCGAATCCGGGAAGGTCGAATCGGATGACTCGGCGGGAGGATTTGAGTTCTTGGACCCAGCCGTCCCAGGTATGAAGAGAGGAAGCGGTCCCGTGGATCAGCACAATGGGATTGCGATCCTCTCGAGGACCCTCGTCCCGGAGATGGGTCTGCATTCCCATCACCTCTATAAAAACTGATGGTGTCGGCGCCCAGTCTGATTGCAACTCGCTGACAGGTTTGTCGGACGCCCAAGTCATCGATACGTAAACGGCAATGACGAAGAAAAGAACCGCAAGGATTCCTACCGTAAATTTTACGATTCGCTTTAACATGGTAACCTACTTAGATTAAATCTTCAGTATCTTTCTTGAGCACGATTTCTCCGACTTCTTCCAAATCCCGTAGCAGAGTTAGAATTCGATTTCTTGCGTCGGTAATTTCCTTTAGCGTTACTTTTCCGCGCAATTCCATATTTTCTAAAATATCATTGGCCCGATTTTTAGACATTGCCTCGAAAAAGTGGGACCGAATTTCATCGCCGGAACCGCGCAATGCGGTGGCAATCACTTCGTCGTCCCCGAGTCGATTGATAACGAGGCGCATCTCTTTCGAATTCAACAAAAGCACATCTTCGAAGGTATAAAGTTTTTCGCGAACTTGAGAGGCGAGTTCGGGAGAATGCTCTTCCAAATCCTTGAGTATGGTTTCTTCCAAGGATTTATCCATATGATTTAGGATGCTAGCGAGAGCTTCCGTACCGCCCGCTTCGCTAAACTCCGATTTATCCCTATGTTCGTATTTTTTCTTTAATATCCGGGCGATTTGCCGGATTGCGTCCGGATGCGTTTTGGTAGTATTCGCCAATTTAAATGCGACTTTCGATTGCAATTCTTTCGGAAGGAATTTTAAAGTTTCGGCCGCCTTCTTCGGATTTAAAAAAGCCAAAGTGACCGCGATGGTTTGCGGGTTTTCGGGAAGTAGAAGCTGCGCTAGAGTCTGGGGCTCCGCATCGTTTAAAAAAGAAAAATCCTCTTCGGTATCCTTCCTATCTAATTTTCCGAGGATGGACTCCGACTTTTCTTTTCCGATCGATTTATATAACAATTCTCTTGCGGTATCGATACCGCCTCTGGATTCGCCTGACAATTCTTTTATCGAATCTTGAAAATCGAGTAAGGCTTCCTCTTTTTCCGTCTTGGAAACGGTTCTTATTTTAGCCATTTCCTGGACGATCTCTTCTATCAGGTTTTCTTCCAGTTGGGAAAGCGCTTTTGCGGCGGCTTCCTTATCCAGAGAAAGCAATAGCAGCGCTGCCTTGCGTACTTTTTGTGATCTGGAAATGGATTCTTTCTCCGTCAATAGTTTGTTTCTCCAGGGTCCGAATTGGATCAGACGAGAAGGCGTAACGGATGTTCCAATAAATCTCGGAAAACTTCCAACCACTGAGCGCCGACCGCTCCGTCCACGACCCGGTGATCGCAGGAAAGACAAACTGAAAGTGTTACTCCCGGTACTATCGCTCCGGATTTGATAACCGGTTTTGCCACCGTATTCCCGACCGCTAAAATGGCGGCTTCAGGTTCGTTGATTACTGCTGCAAAACGGTTAATCCCGAACATCCCTAGATTGGAAACCGTAAAGGTCCCGTCCGAATACTCTTCGGGTTTTAGTTTTCGTTCTCTCGCGCGGGATGCAAGTTCTTTTACGTTTCTACCGATCTCGAGCACCGAGCGTCGATCGGCATTCCTAACGTACGGAGTAATTAATCCCCCTTCTATCGATACTGCCACGCCTATGTCGACTCTGCCATGGCGAAGTATATGATCCTCGCGCCAAGAAGAGTTCACTGCAGGAACTTTTACTAGAGCCAAGGCGGAGGCTTTGATAATAAAGTCATTTAAGCTCAGCTTGGCGTCCTCACCGCTAGCCTTCAAGTCTGCGTTCAGGCTTTCTCTTAGGTTTACTACCGGCTCGGCGTTCAATTCGATATCCAGATAAAAATGCGGTTGATGGGTTTTGGAATGGACCAAGCGTGTAGCGATCGTTTTACGCATTCCCGAAATGGGTTGTTTTTCTTCCGCTGGGATCGGTCCGGCGAACGATGATCCTGACGGTTGAACGGCTTGGTTTGCCTCAATGTCCCTTTTTATGATTCTGCCGCCGGGACCGGTTCCGTTTATCCTGCTTAGATCCAGGCCGGATTCTTTTGCAATTTGTCTGGCAAGGGGAGAGGCTTTGATTCGTCCTTCCTGGGCCGCCATCGTCAAACCACGAGAGGGTTGTGCCGACTTTGCAGTTTCAATTTCAGGTTCGATTTCCTTAGGGGGAGGGGAAGACGGAACTGAAGCTGATGGTTTAGGTTGTTCCGGTGTCGACTCCGTAGTCGGGGGTGCCGACACTCCCTCCCCAGGGTTCCGAGCCTTTGCTTCGGCCAATAACGAGCCGATTTCTTCTCCCGCCTTGCCGATGATTGCCACCGGCGATCCTACGGGCAATCTCGCTCCTTCATTAGCGATAATTTCCAATAGAACTCCCGAATCAAAGGCTTCCATTTCCATGACCGCCTTATCCGTTTCGACCTCCGCAATGGCCTCGCCGGGTGCGACGGCGTCCCCTTTCTTTTTCAGCCATTTTACGAGGACGCCTTCCGTCATGGTGGGGCTGAGTTGGGTCATTTCAGCTATTTTGGCCATGTTTGATTCCTATTAAAACATTGTTATATTTTAATATTATAATATTAAAAATCATTTAATCATCTCTCGAACTTTGGATATAATCTTCTCTTCGCTGGGGAGAGATGCCTTTTCTAGATTCGCTGCGTAGGGCATGGGCACATCCTCCTGGGTTATTCTTTCCACCGGAGCATCCAGATAATCGAAGGCGTCCTTTTGTATAAGATACGCGATTTGCGCTCCGAATCCTGCGACGTTCCAGCCTTCTTCCACTACGAGCGCCTTATTGGTTTTACGTACGGACTTGAGTATCGCTTCCTCGTCCAAGGGGCGAATGCTTCGTAGATCCAGAACTTCCACGGAAATGCCTTCTCTCGCTAATTTTTCCGCCGCCGGGAGTACATACATCAGAGCTCTAGACCAGCTAATAATGGTCACTTGCGTGCCTTCTCGCTTTATATCCGCCTTTCCTAATGGAATCGAAAATTCTCCTTCCGGGACTTCTCCCTTGCTGCCATACAAGACTTCGCTTTCTATAAAAATGATCGGATTATTGTCCAGGATGGAGGTTTTGAGCAGGCCGTACGCATCGGAAGGAGTGTAGGGGGCGAGCACTTTGAGCCCGGGAATATGTGCATACCAACTTTCGAAGGATTGAGAATGCTGTGCCGCGAGTCGACCTCCCGCACCTCCTGCGCCCCGAAAGACAATCGGAATCGGAAACTGGCCCGCACTCATGTAATTCATTTTCGCGGCTGAGTTGATGATTTGATCGATTGCGACTAACGAAAAGTTCCAGGTCATGAATTCTATAATCGGCCTAAGGCCGACCATCGCCGCTCCGATCCCGACTCCGGCGAATCCATTTTCGGAAATCGGAGTATCGATCACTCGTCTTTCCCCGAACTTGGCGAGCATACCTTGCGAAACTTTATAGGCGCCCTCGTAATGGCCGACTTCCTCTCCCATTAAGAAGATGTTCGGATCCTTTTCCATTTCCTCGCTCATGGCTCGGTTCAGGGCTTCTCTATACGTTAAGATAGGCATTAAACGTTCTCCGCGTAAACGTGCTTGTACAACCAGCCGAGCGGAGGCTCCTCGCTTTTTTCCCCAAAGAGCACGGCCTCTTCGACCGTATTATTAATCGAATCACTGAGTTTATCCAGCTCCTCTTGAGTCCAGCCGCACTGGAGTAATTCTTTCTCGGCTTTGATCAAAGGATCGCCTTGCTTGTATTTTTCCAACTCTTCCTTTGTCCGGTACTTGGCCGGGTCCGACATGGAATGGCCCCGAAAACGGTACGTCGAAATCTCCATTAGAGTCGGTCCTTCACCGCGCCTGGCTCGGTCGATTGCGACTCGAACGTGATCTCGGACCTTTCGGACCTCGTCTCCTTCTATATGATCACGGGCGATATCGTAGGCGGCGGCCCTTACGGAAACGTCTTTAACGGACAGGGCCCGGTATTCGGGGGTTCCCATCGCATAATGATTATTTTCACAGATCATAACAAGCGGGAGTTTCCAGATCGCGGCTAGGTTCATGCCTTCGTGAAAAGAACCGATATTTGCCGCTCCTTCTCCGAAGAAGCATAAAGTAACCGCGCCGTCTTGTCGGTATTTCGAAGCGTATGCGATTCCTGCTGCAAGAGAAATATGTCCTCCTACAATTCCATGACCGCCCATAAAGTTTTTAGATTTATCGAAGAAATGCATGGACCCGCCGTTTCCGCTGGCGACTCCGGTTCTTTTGCCGAATAACTCGGCCATTAAGGATTTAGGATCCAAGCCTCTCGAGAGAGCATGCCCATGATCTCTGTACGTGGAAACAATATAATCTTTTTGTTCTAGAGCTGCGATTGCCCCCACTCCTACCGCTTCTTGTCCGATATACAAGTGGCAAAAACCGCCGATCTTGCCCATACTGTACGCTTTAGCGGCAGCCTCTTCAAAGCGACGAATCAAAAGCATTTGATGGTAGAGTTCATAGAGATCTTGGGTGTCTTTTTTGGTTTTGGGTTGGCTCATGGTTTTGTTTAGACGGAAAGTTTCCTTTCTCGACTGCAATCTCTAAGTATGGAAGTGGAAGAGGGAAGGGCAAACCGATTTCCTGCAGTTTGTAAAAAAATTCCTGAACGATGGTAGTCAGCACTTCTAAAGTCCGTTTGAATTTTTCGGCTATTCCAGAGGACAGAGGACAGAGGACAGAGGACAGAGGACAGAGGACAGAGGACAGAGGACAGAGGACAGAGGACAGAGGACAGAGGACAGAGGACAGAGGACAGAGGACAGAGGACAGAGGACAGATAATTATTCCTATTACTCTGACAACAATTTTTTTAAAAACGAATTATGTTGGAGCGAGGTATCAGGGAACGAAGGGCCTTGGGTGTGTCAGCTCCAGTGTTAGGGGAGTTTCCGTGTTCTATAGAAAGATTCCTGTGTTACAGGGGACCTTTCCTCTACTTCTGTAACTTTTCCAACCTCGAGCAGCTACTGTCTTTCAGAGGACGGAAGACAGAAGACTGAGGACAGAACATTGATAAGCAGGATTTCCAAGCTATAAGGAAAGATTCCTGTGTTACAGGGGATCTTTCCTCTACTTCTGTAACTTTTCCAACATCGTACAGTTACTGTCTTCAGTCATCTGCACAAGGGATCGGAGAATTCTGCGAGTCTATCAAAAAAATGCTTAGGGAAATTTGCAAATCGATCGAATGATAAGATATGCCCCAAAAAGCGGAATTTTCTAGAAAAAAATAGAAATTCTCTCGTTTTAAAATCTTCGAAAAAATAACAATAATCGCTATAAATCGGCAAATAATTTAGAAAATCTGCCAAAATCCTACAAATTAATCCAGCAACTACTTCCCACCGAAGATATATCTGAAGGAAACCGTGTTCTTGTAAGCAATTTCAAGATCATCTTCCTTCATTAAAAGATATAGAACCATAAAGACCAAAACCAAACCAATGCACAGGATCCCGGCACGGACGCCGGGCTCATGATCAGTTTCAAGGAGGAAACTCATGATCATTAACCACAACTTAGCCGCGATAAACTCCCACCGCGTCCTGAAATTCCAGAACAACGAAGTGGCAAAAAATATGGAAGCATTGTCTTCCGGTATGCGGATTAACCGTGCCGGTGACGACGCTTCCGGACTTGCCGTTTCCGAGAAAATGAGAACTCAGGTCAAAGGGCTTCGCCAAGCGGAGAGAAACACCGAGGACGGAATGTCCTTGATCCAAACGACGGAAGGATATCTTCAGGAAACCAACGATATCATTCAACGAGTTCGGGTTCTTGCCATTCAATCCTCCAACGGAATCTATGGCGCTGAAGATCGCCAAATGATCCAAGTGGAAGTTTCTCAGCTCATCGACGAAATCGATCGGATCGCCTCCCAAGCAGAGTTCAACAAGATGGCGCTACTCCAAGGGGATTTTGCCCGTGGATCCAGAAGCGCTTCGATGTGGTTCCACATCGGTCCGAACCAGCACCAAAGGGAAAGAGTCTATATCGCTACGATGACTGCGAAAGCCCTGAATCTGATCAAAGCCGATGGTACGTTACTCACTCTTTCCACTGCGGAACAGTCTAACGACGCTATCGGATTCTTGGATGACGCTCTGATGAAAATCAATAAGCAAAGAGCGAATCTTGGAGCATACTTCAACCGACTCGAGCATGCATCGAAAGGTTTGATGGTTGCATACGAGAACATCCAGGCTTCAGAGTCGCGAATCAGAGACACAGACATGGCGGAAGAAACCGTTGCGTTTACCAAAAACCAAATTCTGGTTCAATCTGGTACTGCAATGTTAGCTCAAGCCAACGTCAGACCCCAGTCCGTCCTTCAATTACTCAGGTAATTAGGGACTTTCCGGAAGCGGGAGTAGCGTATACTCCCGCGCCGGGAATCTTTCTCCATCCCGACTAGGAAGCCGCGAATAGCGGCTATCGTTGTCTGGTGATACGGGAAGAGAAACAGGAACAGGGTTGGTCGTCTTCTTCTTTCATCCAATCCTGCTCCGGTTCCTCTTCCAAGGAAGAAATTCCTAGGAAGAAGGGCCGTGGGTTTTTCGGAACCTAAGCTCGTATAGCGAGAGATAATCAAGTTTACTCCTCGGGAGAAAATGGCCTGTCGGGTGGTCCGACCGGGTCCATCCCGGAGCACCGGACAGACCATTGTCCGACGGAAGATAGGGAGATCTTCCGGCAATCTCTACAAGGAGTGTAGGATGATTATCAATCACAACCTGAGTGCGGTGAATGCTCACCGTTCTCTCAAGTTCAACGAGCAAGCTGTGGATAAAACCATGAAAGCGCTCTCATCCGGTATGAGGATTAACTCGGCCGGTGACGACGCTTCCGGTTTGGCTGTCTCCGAGAAGCTTAGGACCCAGGTAAACGGTCTTAGGCAGGCGGAGAGAAATACGGAAGATGGAATGAGCTTCATACAGACTGCGGAAGGATTTCTTCAGCAGACTTCGGACATCATTCAAAGAATCCGGGTTTTGGCCATCCAGACCGCGAATGGAATCTATAGCCCCGAGGACAGACAGTTGGTCCAGGTGGAAGTTTCTGCCCTGGTCGATGAGGTGGATCGAATCGCTTCCCAAGCGGAATTCAATCGATTCAAACTCTTCGAGGGTCAGTTCGCTAGAGGTTCTAAAGTGGCCTCTATGTGGTTTCATATGGGACCGAACCAGAACCAACGGGAGAGGTTTTACATTGGGACGATGACCTCTCGGGCTTTGAAACTTCTGGGAGCGGATGGGAAACCAGTTTCCGTTTCTACTCCTACGAAGTCCAATGATGTGATCGGCTTTGCCGACGCAGCGCTCGGGAAGATCATGAAGCAAAGGGCGGATATGGGAGCTTATTTTAATAGGCTAGAATATTCCGCGAAAGGACTCATGGCGGCTTACGAGAATATGCAGGCCTCCGAGTCTAGAATTCGGGACGCCGATATGGCGGAGGAAATGGTTGCGCTAACTACAAAACAAATACTCGTGCAGAGTGGTACGGCGATGTTAGCACAGGCCAATATGAAACCGAATTCGGTCCTAAAACTTCTTCAAATGTAGTTTTCCTCGGAACCGGAAATACCACCGGAAGATTTTCTCTTCCGGTGGTTTTTTTTTTCGGCAGAAAATCCAAAACCTTTAGATACAGAGGACAGAAGCAGAAGACAGAGGGCAGAGGACAGAACATAGGTGAGCAGAGTTTCCATTCTCTAAAGAAAGATTTTTGCATTATAGTAGATTCTTCCTCCTACCCCAGCATTTCCAACCTCTAGCAGCTTCGTTCAGAGGACAGAGGACTGAGGACAGAACATTGGTAAGCGGAGATTCCATGTTCTATAGAAAGATTTTTATGCTAAGAGTGGATTGTCCTCCGTCCTCAGTCCTCTGAAAGCGAGCGCGTCTGTCCTCTGATCACTTTTTCTTCTTCCTTTCATCAAAATGTATTGACACATTGAAATTGAAATACTCTGTTTTCGTATAGTTTTTTTTTCTAATGTTGATCCGTTGTAAAATTTATTCTCTTTGGGATATGAATCGTTTCGTTTTGAAATTGAGGAATTCGCTTTGGCGCTCCCTGGCTTTCTTAGCGTTATGCGTCCTTTCTTTCGGAAGTCGGGGGATTCTCGCGGTCGATCTAAATGAGTTGGTGTATTCCTCCGAGGACTTGAAGCTCCCATACTGGGAAGTGCTCGAGTCCGAACAAATCACGAAGGCGGCATTTCCCCTCCCTGAACTCAAATTAAAATCCCGCTCGTTTGATTCTCCTCCGGAGATGAGTTTCGTAGCGGAATGGGAACCTTTGGAGAAAGACCTTGGAATGGAGGCATTAGATGCGATTCGTTTTTTGCATTCGCATCTGAAAGATCCAGGGCGCGGATCTGGAAGTTCTCAGTCCGGGAAAAAGGAGCCAAAACAGGCCACTAGTCCGATTGGCGCCCTTTTTTGGTCGGCTTCCTCTTCTCAAACTTCTTCTTTCTTTGGATCCAAGGGAGTTCTTTTTGCGTTTTCTCAGGCTTCTCAAAATCTGCGAAGCCTGCTTACGGTGAGTTCTCTCTTGGCATTTTACTTCGCTCGGTCCTTCCAAGAGTTTCTACGTTATCTTTCCCTTCGGACTCATTCTCCGCCTATTTTTTCGAGGAATCTATTTTGAGTATGGACGCGCGAACGATTTTTTCTTTATTCCGGCAATTTAGATGGATCCGATCGGTTTCGGACTCCTGGGAGTTCCGAACTTGCGCACACGGGTTTCTTTTTCTTCCCCATTCTTTCCACAAAACGGCACTTGCCTTACTCTTTATTTTTCTGTATGAATTTTTTCTTCTTCCTAGTTGGCTCGGTCTGAGTGCGGACCCGTTCGGAGCCACTTTTAAGGAAAGAAACAAGCCTCAAGGAAGACTGGATACGTACTATGATGCCGCAAAGAGAGCGAAGGACGAATCTACCTGGCAGGCGGTCGTGGAAAGCGGGAAACGCATTTTAAGTCTGGAGTGGGAGGCGAACGCGAGTGTAGAAATCGAAGCGGAATTGAAAAAACTCTCTACAGGTAGCCGGGAGAGGGACGCGAAGTCGGCCGAATTGGATGAACGCAAGCGAACCGTAAAGGCTGGGTGGCAGGAAGATCTCAACCAAGAGATCGAGTCCAAACGAGGAGTTTGGAGGGCGACGGTCGAATCCAAACAGTATATCGACCAGTTTGACTCTAGCAAAAAAGATCGGATCGCAAACGAACTCAAGCGACTCGTAGAACGGGCCGAACTTGCGAAGAATCAGGAAACGGGTGATGCGGCGAGTAAATTAAACGCCTGGGATTCCGTGGTTAACGCGGACATCGCAAAGATTCGCTCGGATTTTTGGGAGAAGGATCTTGTGCAGATCGGGGATCGGATTCGCTCTAGCGTTCCGACGTTGAGCGATACCGAAAAAGCCTCCTTCGAAGCGGAGCTGGAAAAGGTTCGGAAATATTATGAAAACCTGTTTAGTTTGCAGGAAACATCGATCGTATTGACTGCTCGTCAAAACATGATTCGAACTCTGAATCGGGATATCGATCTTTCGATCGCGCGTTCCGGAGATCCTAGGGAACTGGCAAACCTTTTGATCGAGAGAACGAGAGACCGGATCCATCCGATCACGGGAGAACTCTTGGATTCCTTAAAGAACCCTTTGGAGATTCCGATTCTATTCGATCAGATTTCTAGTTCGGATCCTCAGGCAAAAATTTTGACGGCTTTGCAGAACGGGCAGGCGCTCTGGGAGCAAGCGATCCAGGACCTGATCGTAAAAAAACTCCAGTATGATCGGGGTGCAGATGCGTCCCGGGTGAGAGCGGAGGAGCAGTGGAGCCGGGCCTACAGTTATATCGTGGAACAAAGGAATCTCTGGACCGATACGATTTCGAAGCAGATCGAGCAAGGACTGAAACTTTGGGACGCATCGGAAGCCGAACTTCAAAAAAACAAACAGGCCGCTACGGAGGAATTGAATCGGTATATCGGTATCAGCCAGGAACAGTTTTTGGGACATCTTTCCGGCATGGAGAATGTTCTCTTTTCTAGCTCGGATACGATCAAAACCATAGTGGGGAATATCAGTTGGTTAGAAGAGCAGATCGAGAGCGAGACATTCAAGGGAAACGGAACCAGCGATTATGTTTTGGCCTTGAAATCCCAGAGGGCCCAGTGGGTGGCCTTGCAGACGAATTTTCGAAAGTACGTCTCCGAGGTCCAGGATAAGATCCATAATGAGGATATTCGTGGAACCGGAACCGGCCCCGGGTTACTGGACCGGCAAGGAGGCTCGGATCCTTACGTTTATTCGGTGGCAGAATTCGATTTAAAAATCGCGCAGGCCGAGTTGGCGGAACTGGAGAGGAAGAAGCAGCGTGCGGAGGACGTGTATTCCTTCGCTTTGAACCATGCCTCCACGGCGGACGGAGTCGCCTTGGAGGAAGAGAAGAAAGCTGCCGAGGCCGCGTATCTAACGGAAAAAGATAAATATCTCGCCTTATTGAAGTCTCTGAACGAATCCTCCGCATTGGAGGACGCCAAAAAGAAGGCCGAGGAAGTTCGCAAGCGATTGCAACTGGCCCAATCGGATTTGGATAACGCGAAACTGAAATACGAACAGGCAAAACAGCTCCAGATTTTGCTCGTGAATCTGTCCGCGAATCCGGGTACTAACGCGGATGATCTATTAGGAGAAATCGGAAGCGTGGCCTCTCTAGACTCCTTGAATTATCCGGGACAAAACGAGAATCGAGGAATCCGGTATGAAATTCTACAATCGGATTTGCAGATTTCCGAAGCGAGAGAGAAGTTAAAACAAAACGAGCAGGTTTATTTTTCCAAAAACTATGAGAGGGGAAACGCGCTTCGATCCCAATCCTTCTTTAACGATCTTTGGAATCGAATTCAATCCTTCGAGGCGTCCAAGACGAACCTTTCCCTATTGGAGGGAGTTCTTGCCGATCCGGATAAGTCTCTTTTACAGAAGGTGGACCTCCTACTGGACCCGAGCGATAAGACGCTTGTGACCGTCTATGGAAACTCGGGGGCTCAGGAGATTCGAAAGAGACTATCCTCTCTCAAGGATTCCTATTTTCGGACGGTGAATGTCGCGAAGGAAGGTTTTAATCCCGTCCAAAAGCCGTTTTTACAGGCGGCCATCGAACGGTATGGAGATAGCTTTTCTCCCTTGCAATCCAAGTCGTCCGAGCTTCTTTCCCAATTCACGAACCTTCAGAAAGACCAGTACGTTCTCCATTTAGGAGAATTGGATTCCGTTTATTCTACCTTGGATGCTTTGGGAGAAAAGGGTTTAGATAAATCTTATTTACAGTTGGATTCTTTTCTCGTCTACAAGAACGCGTATTCTTCCGCTCTAGGCAAATGGAACGATTCCGTAGGGGAGTTTACGAAAGCAAAAACGAGTTTCGATTCCGCTTTGGCCGAGTACAGGGCGTATGCATCCGAGCATCCGAATTCCGAAACGAGTCCGGAACACCAGATTCAAATTCAGAAATTGACGGAGGCCTTCGGCCTGTACGGCCAGGCGGGTTCGAAATTGGAATCGTACTGGGAGGATGTATCGGCCCGGGCTAATCACCTGCGTTACGAATCCTTGGATCGCTTAACAAGAGCCACGAGTCTTGTGGATGTTTCCCTTTTGGATCTGAATACTCGAAAAGATCTAAAGAACCAATTCAATTTGTTGCGCGGATTCTTTTCCAAGAAGGACGGATCGGGCAAGGAAATCGAGGACGATCTAACGGCTCTCAACCGTTCCATAGGGACCAAATTTGCCGGTTTCGGCGAGGCATTGTCCTCGTATGCGGCGGCATTCAGCGGAGTTCGCGGGGCGATCGAGGAGAAGACTGGAATTCTTTTGAGTCTTTCGAGTCTATTTACGAGTCTTGTGGAAGAGCAGAGATTTTCGGTGACCGCTCAAAAAGCGCAACTGGGCTTTTTAACGGACGAAGGCGCTTCGATCCAATCTCTGCAGGAGACTTTGGGCTCCGTGGATTTGCTCGCTAAAACGGAAGCGGCTAAATTGGACAAGGAAACCGTGGATTTACTGTATACGATTCTAGTGGAGGAACTGGAAGGCAGGTCCTCCGGCGAGAGGAGACTAGATGCAGTTTATTTAAAGCTTTCTTCCCGGTTGGATGCAGCCCTTTTTTCTTGGAATGGATCTGCGGATTCGATCCGGGAAATCCGGGCGATCCAAACGGTCTTATCCACGATCAAAAATTCGTATCCTTCCCTGAGCGATAGTTTGGGAGACGACGAGAAATTCGCAAAACTTTCGGAAAGCCTGGCAAAGAGCAGGACTCGTTCGGGTCTGACTCTCGCATTTTACCTGGGGGAAAACGGATTCTTATCCGAGGCGGATCGAACGACGCTCAGGATGTCGGATAACGAAAATGATAGAAGAAAAGTTTCCGAATTCTATAGCTTTGGCAGCACGTTTCAATTCGGTCAGCAATCCATACAGTCCATCTCCGGTTATCTGAATTTAAGCAATGCGATGCGCAATTTCGGGGAAGGAGTCAAATCCGGAGCGATCTTGAGCGGACTAAGGGACGATTATTTTAAAGAGCAGGAAGAGCAGGCGAACGGTTTATTCCGTGAATTGATCCAGGCCGCCCAGATCGGCTCTTATACGTCCCAAGACTTTTATAAGGATTCCGTAAAGCAGGCAGCGGGTCCCGATCTGTATGATTCCTCTAAAATCAAGGAGAAGAGAACTGAGTTTTTGAATTTTCTCTCGGGCCTTGGCGGTCCGGAAGAGAAATTGGAAAAACTTCTCTCCTCTCCGGAAGTGCTTAAGAATATATTCGGAAATCTGAATGTAGATTCGATTCGAACCGACCTTTCGAGTTGGAAATCGGAAATTTCGGCTTCCGTTTCCAGGTTCGAGAGCTATGATACCGATCTTGCGAAAGGCTTCGGCGAAGTTTCCGCGAATTTCGATTCTTTTCTTTCCTTCTTCGAGCATCCTTCCAAGGTTTGGATGCACGAGTACGCGAATTCTTCCGTTTTATACTTAAGTGCCCTCTTTCAAATGGAGGATTCGAACCGTCCTAAGCAGGATGCCGCTCCCGACAGGGACGGGAATTTGCCGGGTTCTCCTCTTTGGGTTCCGACGTATTTCGATTCGAACGGTAAATTACCTTGGGAAGCGGGGTATAATTCCGGTGCCTTACGAGTGGTCGGGTACGAGCGCACTCTTTCGAATTTGGACCCGAATCTTCCCGCAGGCGGAGAAAAATCCGCGCTGGTTTTAAAGAAAGAGGCCTTGGACGGTTTGCTCTCTTCCTGGTCGCAGAAGAAGACCGATCTGGAATCTAGGTTAGGCGAGTATCGTTCGAAACTTTCCGAATGGAAGGGTTTTCGAGAAGCTCATCCGAATTCGTTCGGGGAGGAACCCGAGTATCTGCGTTTGTCCAGGGATCTAAACGAACTTGCGAGTCGGGTTTTGAAACTCCATTCGGAATCTCTAACTCTCTTCAACGATACCCAAACCAAGTTTGCGGAATTCCGGGCCGAAGAATCGTATTTGTTACGGCAGGCGAAGGCTAGGTTGGGTTTGAACTCGACCCAGCTTTTTGTTCCGGAATATCTACTCGGTTCCGGGAATGCCGTATTGCCGGGGCCCGGTTTAGGTTCCGGGATTGCGAGCCTTCCTGCCGATTGGAGGGACCTCCTACTTTCAGATCCCGGTTCCTTTCTTAAAATTTCCGGGAATCGTTCCGAGCTCATCCAGCAACTGGCTCTTTTGGATACTAGGCAGTTTTGGGAGAATTCCCAGTATTCTTCTGCGGGAGAAAACGGGATTTACTTTACTCCGTTTCTTCTTTCCACCAAGAACGCCGGCCTGCAAGGCGCGGCGAATCTGGTAAAGGCAAAGCAGAATCTTTGGTTGTCTTCCTTGGAATCCAGGAAGGCTCCGGTCGAGTCTTTAGAGGATCGGATTTCCGCCTTGCAGTACAGGATCGTTTATTACGGAGAAGGTTCCGGTCCGAATCGGATCGGCCAGGAGGCTTTGATTTCGATCGTCGCTAGGATCAAAGAGTTTCTATTGGACAAGTCTTTGGGCGGGGTGGAGTTCAATCCTGCGCTTACCGATGTAGTGAATTCGGCAGGGGCGTATACCGACGAGATGGAGAACTTAAAGTATCTTCAATCCAGATTGAATGTGAGTTTCGATGCGTCTAACGCGAGTAAGACTGGGGCGGACGAGGCCAAGAAAACCGTGGAGGAGGTCCGCTCTCTCGTCTCGGAACTTTCCGCCTTGGCGGGCGCCTTGGATCGTTCCGGTCTGCCTCCGTATGCGAGTTTAGGCAGAATCCAATCTATTTTAGAAAAATATGATTCGATTCAATCCAAATCGAAGGACTCGAAGTATTTTCAGGATACCTACGGAGGTCCCGGCGGAATTTTGGGGAATCGCTGGAATGAGGCATTCGAGTCTTACCGGAGTATTTTAGGGGATTCGGAGATTCTGCTTTCCGAAGGCGTACGCCAAAAGCTGGGAGACTTGCGGGAATTCGCTTGGGAGTCCTACAAGAGGAATTTGGTTTCTTCGTATCTTACCGACAGAGTGGGGAATCCGGTTCTAGAGGACTTTCTCATCGAACTGAAACGAGGGAGTTACTACGCGTTTTCCCAAAGCGGTGGAACGATCAAAATAGACTCCAAGTTTTTGGGTCAATCGTTACGCGAAGACCAGATTCAGGAAATCAAATCCTATCTGGAACCCTTCGATAAGAAGGCGAGGATCGCTAACGCGGGGATCATCGCCGATTTGGATTCGTTTATCAGGGAGAACGATCCGGAACTAAGGAGTTCTTTACGGGAGTTTGCTCTCGTTTCCTCGTATGCCAAGGTTTCGGAAACGATCCACAACGGAGGAATTTTGCCGGACAGGGATCTTCCTGTGGAATTGAAGGATTACGCTCTTCTTGCGTCTTTCGAGTTCTTCCTAAAAAATTCCCGGGAGGAGAGGGAGGTCCCTGTGGGAACTCCTACAGACCTAGCAGGAAGTCCCGCGAATGGTGGAACTCCAACGAGCGGAGGAAGTCCCGCGAATGGTGGAACTCCCGCGACTCAAAAGAAACTCGTTTCCAAATACGATCCTTTGGACGCGAATTCCAGAAGGCGGGCGATGTCCGACTTTTTGTTGAAACTGGGCCCGGTGCATAAGAAGGATTCCGACGGTAGGCTCGTACCCGATCTTGAGCGCCAGGCTCGGATTATCAGTCTGACGGAAGAGTATTTGTCCAATTATTCTTCCCGAAATCCCTCCTATTATTTGTCTTCCCAGTCCTTGCAGGATTTGGAGGCGAAGATGGCTTTTTATTCCCGCGGCTCCGGTGTAGAAGGTGGGAGCTCCTCTCCGTCGGAACTTTCGGTGACCGACCAGGCTAGTTTGTCGGCTTGGATTTTGGATCAGAAGTATTCTTCCTCCGAGGGGGCGGTGCAGGAAATGGCGAGGATCGAATTTTTACTCTCCCATTATTACGGGGAATCCTTGGAAGATCCGAAATCAACAACGGGTTCGTCCGGCTTGGATCCGAGGGCTTCCGCTCACGGCTATTTTTCGGTTATGGATTCTTATTTCGAGTCCAAGGGATTGGCTGCACTTACCGATCAGGAGAAAACGAATTTTAAACTTTTATTGTCCGGGGCCGCGGATCCTTTCGGTCTTTCCCTTTACAGTCCGCTCGGCATTCTCGCGCAGGAATCCTATCTTAGAAACGTTTCCTACGGGGAAGAATATCAATCTTTTCTAAAGGACTTAAAGGAGGAGTCCAAGAGATTGACGAAGGCCAGTGTCGGTCTGGATGCACTTACTAGAAAGGAGAAGTTCGTAAACGATTTTAAACGAGGCATTTTACAGATTCGCTCTTACGAATCGTATCTTACGATTCCCTACCAAGGTGATCCCGATGTTCGAGACGAGGCTAGGATAGAAGCGAGACTCCGGGAATTGGAAAAAGACGCCGAAGGGAAATTAGGCGGTCTCTTTCATTTGCTCGAGACCCAAAAGAGTTTTATTTTCGACCAAACGAAACTTGCGGATGCACTGCCTGCGGACCCCATTCAAACGGTGGCGGACCTGAATCCCGGGATTCGTTCCCTCGCCAAATTCGTGAATAGTTCGTATGCGGTTTCCGACGAGGTGCATTCCAAAAACCAGGACGGGAAGTTTGCCTTCGAGGACAGGCTCGTTGAAATCCGGTCCCGCATGAACCAGAGTGTGAACGTGGTTTCTGCGGGTTCCGTGGAGTACGATCGGTATGCAAAAGAAGTCGGGAGACAGTCCGGAGTATTGGCGTCCTTGAAAAGCACGATCACTTCGGCGGGGGATACGTATTTGGTCCTGCGCGGGCTCGTCCAAAACGGAACCGACGCCGTCGCGAATTTGAATGTCGCTTATCAGGGTTTTTTAAGCGCCAACCAAGCCCTGGAGGGGGATGGTACCGGTTTAGGTCTGAAGAAAGAATACGAGAACGCCTCGAATCTAGTGAATTCCCTCCAGGTCGCTTATCAAAACCAGGAGAAGTCCGTTTCCGACGCATACTCTCTCATGCTGTCCAAGCAGGCCGACTTCGATAAAAAGGCGGCCTTATTCGACTATTTTAATCTTTTAGAATATTCTAAACATGTCGTGTATTCCGGGGATGCTTTTGGCGGTGCCGAGACTTCCGATCTAGATTCCGTTCCCGCCGGTCTGATCGACACTCCGATCCGTCTCGCGAAATCTAGAAAAGAATCCGCGGTTAAGGCTTATTCCGACAAGCGGGAAGAGGTCCGTATCTTGCAAGCGAGGGTGGATTCCCAAGTAACCAAAGAGCAGCTTGCATCCGAGACCGTTTCGGAAAAAGCGGAGGTTACTCGCTGGGCTAGTTTGGCCGTTCAGTTCGGGGAGGTGGAATCCAAGATTCGGACCAGGATTTCCCTTTTGCAAACGGAGATTGCAAAAAAGGAGAGTCTCGTGGATCAGGCCATGGACCGGGTCTGGAGCATTCAGGTCGCGGACTGGGGAGGTATGGGAATGATCTCCTCCTTGAGCGGCTCCTTGGATTTTGGAGGAGCGGCCTATGTGAAAACCGAGAGCTGGCAAAGAGATAAGGATCGGATTTTGGACGGTCTGGTTACCGGTAGACTCGGGGTCGCGGATATCGTCACCGCTTATAACCCGGGGTATTCCCCCGCTATGCATGCGATCGGTCTTTCTTCGTACGACGTGGGGGACTTCCTACAAACCTGGGGAAGGATCCTTCGTCCTGCAAGTGGTCCGACTCCGGCTGAGAACGTTTTTATCGCCGCGAACTCGGCGGCGATCTGGGCCTGGAATCCGTACGATCTCAGGACTTCTAGCGGAAGCGGAATCGAATACCAGCAGAGGTACGACGAGGGCTTAGGTTTTTATATCGGTACGAATTTATTCGCAGCCAATATGCTAAGCGCGATCTGCTGGACCTGTCCCGCCGGTTGGGCCTATCTGAATACGGTCAATTCGTATAATAATTCCTATTCCTCCTTGAAGGGGAACGTGGCGGATCTTACATCCAAGGCGGCTTCTCTCAAGAGCAAGTACGCGGAACTCCAACATCTGACGGATATCGATACGATCGAAAAACTGAAGAGTGTGCTCCTAGAGTTCGGAATGGATTCCTCCGAACTGGATCGTCTTGTGCTCGGTTCCGGTAAATTGAATCAATTGGTCTGGAAACCGAGCGAGGACCCGGCTGCAAGCGTAATGAGCTTTAACGATCTCGTGGGTTCGAACGGTCTTAGGCTCGCGCAACAAAAAGCGATCCATGACGAGTTCGGTAATTTCGTACGAAAGGATTCGGTCACTGCGGGTTTAATGACGAGTGCCGCGGAAGGTTTGGACGTATACGGCAGGAAGACTTCCTTGATGCTTTCCGCGGACGAGTTCGTGGACGCTCTGTCGGTTCTTGCCAGGACTCAGTATTCGGTTGCGAGGGACGCATACTATTTGAAAGCGGAGAGCGTAGTTCAGAAAGCTTCCGACGGAACGATGGTGAAAGTGGACAAGCAGGTCGTCTGGGATGATCGAGAGCAGTTCTTGTATGATCTCATGAAGAAGATCAGTAAAACGGCAAACGGAGAGTCAATCGCCAAAAACATAGAAACAGAAATTTATAAACAACTAATTTCCGATTATATGGGACAGAGCGGAGTGGTTTCCAACTTATTCCAGGCGGAACTGGAACAAAGAGCCCTAGAGCAACGGTCTCTCTGGAGTTTGAAAGAGACTCAGTTTTACGATAGCAAGGCGGAGTGGGTGGAGAATCTCAAGTATTTGAAGCAAACCGGAGACAAGCGTTGGGACAATATGACGTTGGAGTTCCGCTCCCATTTGGAATCTTGGAGAAAGGAATGGAACGAAATCCACAAAACAAACCAAGGAGTCTTTCTCTCAAGAATCGAATCGGCGCTGGAAGAGAAGGAAAAGTGGACGGAGAATTTTTTACGGATGAGTAGCCAGTTGGCGGATGAGGCTGCGATATCCGAACTTTATAATTCGATTTCCGGACTCGTGGATGGTTTGAAGAGTAGCCTACCCGAGGGGATTTCCTTGAACGCCAACGTGAATTCTATTTTGCAGGCGGTCTTGGAGAAGAAGCCCGGAGGGTTTGCGAGTGGACTCATCGATAGGGCCAAATCCATAGACACGAATTTTTTCCTAAACGCGGTCAAACAATACAATTTCAACGACTCTGGAGTATTCGATAAATTTAAAGCTCTAATGAAAGAAACGGATAAGCTATCCCAGAACTTGGTGATCCTACAAGCTTTCGAATCCTTGTTAGGATTACCCGAAGCGTTCGGTAAGGCAGTGCAGGCCCAGAACGAAGGAGTGGAGAAACAGATGGATTCGATCGCGATGAACGGAGCCTTTGCGAGGATGGGTTCCGGCTATGTGAGACAGATCAAGAATGCAGCCGGCCAAGAAGAGATCCAAGCCCTTCCTACGTTTATCTATTATCATTATACGACACCGAAAGTATTCCCGGATGTAAAAGATGCAAGCGGGAAGAGTTGGGACATGGGGAAACCATCCGAATTCCTCAATTCAAGCGAAGCGCCGAGTCCAGAAGAAATCACGATGATGCTGAGACTGGCGAAGACGAAACTGCAGAGTGACTTTAAGAAAACGTTAAATCCAGAAAAGAAACGGAATTACGAATTGGAACTCGGGTTATTCCAAGCAGATGAACTGGGACAGGCAGCACAAAGCTTTGCGGCTGGAATTGCGAACGGACAGAGTTTAGCCTGCGCCGGGAGGAGCCTAGAGGATTGCACGGAGAGTGCACTGACTGCCGGCTTGCTAGTGGGCGAAGTCACCGACGGAGATTTTGGATGGAAGCAGTTCCAACAGTTTTATGCGACTCTTACATTGAAGAAAGAATTTGATAAGCGAAAAGCAAAAGGAGATGTGATCCGAGATAGAAAGAAATCCGGAATGGGAAGATTCTATGGCCAGGCGACAGCGATTCTCGGCGGGTTAGGTGATTTTATCCAGAATGGAGTGCAGGCAGTCACGAGCTTTAGCCAGGCGATCGTGAGAGGGATCGGCGCAACCTTCAGCGGAAACTGGGAGGGAACTCACGAAGCAATGAAGGAGACACGGGATTATTTGAATAAGGCAAAATCGAGTGCTCTATATTCGATCACCGGAATGGTGGACTTTAACTTGTTTCTAGGAGATCTTGTGAACGAGGCGGGAGGAATGTTAATCAATGAACTTTCCTTCAAGACGAAAGTCGTTAGTATGGGGATGTTAGACTTCGGGACTTTCAAGACGGATCATAGCGACTTGAACAAATCGATAGCAGCAGGGTATGGAGAACTCGATAAGAGCCGAGAAAAATACATGAGCGAAGAACACAGAGTATATTCAAGAAACGCGAATTACTTATATAAGAACGACCAGGTAATCGGATGCGATCGTTACGACAGGCTTGGCGGCTTGCACGGCAATTCCAAACCCTGCATCCCCAGGATGTTTTAGTGGTTTAGTAGCTTACAAGACAGCTCGGGGAGCTTACGAGGGAGGAGTGGTTGGAGCAGGAGCAGCACTTGGAAGTGCAGCTCTTACCTCTACAATGAGGTCCACCGGATTTGGAGTGAACTTCGGATACAGTTATGCAAATGGATACAGTGCAGGAATCAACTATGGGATTCCAGGACAGACAACCGGAATCCAAGGCGGAGTCGGATATTCGCAAAGAAACGGATGGAACGCAAAGATCGGCTACGGATTCAAGAACGGAGCCAATCTATCCTACGATCATTCTGAATTCGGTGGAGATACATACACCGGCACGTTAGCAAACAACTACGGAGGTGCATTCTTAAACTATAATACGGAAAACGGCTATAGCGGGGGAATCAACGTCACATCCAACGGTTCCATCTTTGGGAATCAGTTGGGTGCGTTTAGCACTCTCGGTTATGGGAATTCGGGAGTATATAACGATGTGGGTTATTTTGTTCCTGAGAAGGCGCCCATGACGGAGGCCGAGAGGGAACAGGCTGCGGAGTCTGCGAGGAATAACCTGTTGAATAATATCCTGGGTGGGATCGGGTATGTGGCTGGGAGAGTTGGGGACTTTGCGAAAGGGATTTGGGACAAGTTGTTTGGGGACAGTAATAACGATCCGAATTCTAATCAATCATCGGGATCAATCCAAGCCTTACTTCAAAACCTAGGTTCTATTGATTTAAAAACCCTAATAGATAACTTATCACGAAATAAATTTGGAATGGAAGCGCCGAATGGTTTCCCGCTTGGGGGGAATTTGCTTGCGGCTTTTAAAAATCTATTTTCCAGTAACGAGCGAAGTAATTCTTCACCATCCAATACGAATGGCAACACACCTAATTCGGAAGGACCATCTGATAGAACAGTGTTATCCTCCGACGACTTAAAACCGGGAGGAGAGGTTGACAAATTGATCTCGGAGAAAGTAAATTTTGGTAAGGTCGGAAACGAAACGGATACGGAGCAAAGGAACCGTATAGTGAGCGAATTGAGAAAAGTTTCTGAGAGCTTAGCGTTCGATAGCCAGGAAGCTTTTAATCAGTATTTGGCGAAGATCGCTACTCATGTCGGGCAGGCATTGGATTCAATGCATTACGGATTTATTGGTTGGCCGGGGAATATTAATGAGCTTGGAGAATTAAATTTTAGTGATACACAAATCGGTCCAAATAAATATAAATCTATCGATTGCTCTTCATTTGTAAACGCTGTCCTATTTGCAGCTGGCGTTAGCGTGGATATTTCGGGGAAACATGGTTATGCGTTATACGGCAAGGATACAATGTCACAGGAAGATATTAGAAATCGCAATGCGAATGAGAAGCCACAATATGGTGAAGCAATCGGATATGGAGGAGTTCAAAACTTGAGATACAATAGTCAATTATTTATTCCAACTCCAAATAATATGCCAATTCCCGGATCTATCGGAATGACTATGAAGCAAGAAAACAATATCGGATATTACTCCGATCATACTTACATTGTCAAAGATAGAAATGGGGTAAACATAACAATTTATGAGAGTGCCGGAGGAAGTGGAGTGAAAGAGTCTACTCGAACTCAAAACAGCGTGGATCACTATTGGAATAATAGAACAACATTTTGGCAAATTAACCCAGACTTTAGACCAGGGCTGATTCAAAATGGAGGATTTTAGCATGTCTCGTAAATTAATACAGATAGCAATAACTATTAGTTTTTGCTTTCCATACTGTTCGGAAAAGGGTAATTTCAAAGCTAAAGATAAACCGAAATTAGTGGAATGTACAAGAATAGCTGCGGCAGAAGTAAAAAGTAAAAAATCTGAACAGGGCTGCATTCCTTTCGGCCAGGATCACATATGTTTCCGTTTGGCGGAAAGCATTAAAAATAGAAAGCTCTTAGAATTTATGTCTGGGGTTTGGATAAACAACTATGATCCAAATGGGAAATCAGCCTATAAAATAAAACAAAATGGAGAATTAATTCAGTATGCGAGTGAAACAATCCCCTTTGCGATCCAGCAAATGCTAAAAAATAAATATGATTTCAAAGATACTAAAATTGCGAAAGTCGGGAAATTAGAACTTTCGGATAATTTGATAAAATTGCAAGGAGTTTGGATATTCAAAGATACAGGCGGATTGCTGATTGCAAATGAAACGGTAAATAAGATTGCATGCTTTGTCGGGATGCCAGATCAAATCTCAATTGAAATCATTCCAGAAATAGGCTTAAGACCGTATACTTTTGAAAATAATTACTACGAACCGGCTAATATAGAAATTGATTATCCTTCAGGAGAGATGAGAGAAGTAAAATGATTCGACCGCGTTACTCAATATATTTTCGGACACGCGTGAGCCTCGCAAAAACTAAAGTAACAGATGAAAACACAGATATAACGAAAATAATTACTCCCCCGCAGCAACGATACGCAGGGTGCGAAGCAGTCGCAGCGTTATTATCGAAGAATGATAGATAAAAACAAAGGAGGCGCTGAGACCGGAGCGAACGCGAAGCCCGGAGTAGCGTGACCCTGAACGAAGTGAAGAGGGCTGCCCGTCAGAGGACAGAAGACAGAGGACTGAGGACAGAACATTGATAAGCGGAGTTTCCACGTACTATAGAAAGATTTTTATGCTAAGAGTGGATTTGTCCCCCGTCCTGTGTAGCATTTCCAACATCGAGCAGCTTCTGTCTAGCGTGAGCAAAGCGAACGCGTCTGTCCTCTGTCTTCTGTCCTCTGCATGCAAACGGATACAGCGCAGGAATCAACTACGGGATACCAGGACAGACAACCGGAATCCAGGGCGGAGTCGGCTACTCGCAGAGAAACGGATGGAATGCGAAGATCGGCTACGGATTTAAGAATGGTGTTAACTTATCCTACGATCATTCTGAATTCGGTGGAGATACATACACCGGCACGTTAGCGAATAACTACGGAGGAGCATTCTTAAACTATAATACGGAAAACGGATACAGCGGGGGAATCAACGTCACGTCGAACGGTTCCATCTTCGGGAATCCGCTCGGTGCGTTTAGCACTCTCGGTTATGGGAAGCAGGGAGTATATAACGATGTGAGTTATTTTGTTCCTGAGCATGCGCCTATGTCGGAGGCCGAGAGGGAGAAGGCTGCGGAGTCTGCCAGGAATAACCTGCTGAATAATATCCTGGGCGGGATCGGGTATGTGGCTGGGAGAGTCGGGGACTTTGCGAAAGGGATTTGGGATGGGATGTTCGGGGAGGAGGATGGTGAGTTCCTTGCCCATGGAAGTGATATAGCGTTTGACGGAAAGATAGTAAGCGGCTGGTTGGAAGGAATACAAAGCAAAACATTGTCAGCCCAGGATAAGGCAGCGTTTTGGGAAGAGTGGAAAACGCAGAGTCGAGATCAAACGGATGCAACGATATCAATCTTGAAATCTTTAGGCTATGATGTATCGGAACTTGAAAACAAAGTGAAAGCGCTTAGGGCGGCGAAAGACGGTGTTCCAGGTGGTTATGATAAAGATGGTTTTATGTATACGAACCAGGAAGGAGCAGCCATTCAAGTCGTTGGCAGCAGAGAAAAATCTTTCCTGGAGCGAGTTTCTTCATTCTTCGGTTTCATAGCCAATGGGATCAATAGCGCGTGGAATGGGTTGTTTGGAAGTTCGAGCTTAACTGAGAACAGATTTGAAACTGCGCCAGTAACTATTTTAAATAATGGGGCGAGGTTGCCGGTTGGTGCTGAAGGATCAAGATACGGTATGCGAACTTTTATCGATCAGGACGGAAATGAAAAAACGCATTTTCATACTGGTTTAGATCAGCCGATACCAGCAGGAACCCCTATCCCTGCAGTCGCTGATGGAAAAGTCGTGATAGTAATTGAAATTTACAAAAATGGCATAGACCAGGGTTACGGCGCGCAAGTGATGATCGAGCACGAAAATGGTGTTAGAACAAATTATGGACACAACTCTGCAATTTTAGTAAAAGTAGGAGACATTGTCAAACAAGGACAAGTTATTAGTTTTTCTGGAAATTCTGGGCACTCAACGGGCCCGCACATGCACTTTGAAGTAAGGACTTATAATGAAGAAAGGAAGACTTGGGAATTTAACGATCCTAGAACTTTTGATTGGAGAAGATAGAAAATGAAAAAAGGAATTTGTATTTTTTTAATTCTTTTTGTAATACTTTGCAAGGAACGGAATTCAATGAATTCTATAAGCATAGAACGACTACAGAATGGGCCATTGTATCTCTTAGAAGAAAATGAGCAAAGTTCGTATAAGTCTACTCAAGGATTACGTCCTGATATAATGGTAAGGATTCATACTAATCCTGAAGGGACGGAGATAATTTTTCAAAATGGCCCTGATCGATTCATATATAAAAATTTACGCAGCAAATGCTCGGAAAGTCGATGCACCTTTGAAAAAAATGGAAAGGTTACATTTGCTTTAAAGTTTGTTAAAAATAATATTTTTCAATTAGATAATGTAAATAATCCCGGCTATACGTCGGAATTGGCAACTTACCAATCGCGAATGTTTGTGTTTCGTGAAACTGAGTTTTAATTGTTTTGAGTTAAGGCGCGTCTCTCCGGAAATAAAACGAAAAAACATCTTCAGTCAACAAGGATGTGTTAACTTTTCTTGTATTTTGCATTTAAGTCTTAATTTACTCTCCCAGTGGTAATGTTGCAAAGAGACCTTGGGTCCGGGGGTTTAGAGCAAAGGATTCCCCGGAGAGGGGGTAGCGGAAGACGCGTGTAACGCGGCTGTAGCGCGGGGGAGACTTCCCCCGTCAGTCCTCCGTCCTCTGTCTTCTGTCCTCAGCATGTAAAAGATGCAAACGGGAAGAGTTGGGATATGGGAAAACCGTCCGAATTCCTCAATTCAAGCGAAGCGCCGAGTCCAGAAGAAATCACGATGATGCTGAGACTGGCGAAGACGAAACTGCAGAGTGACTTTAAGAAAACGTTAAATCCAGAAAAGAAACGGAATTACGAATTGGAACTCGGGTTATTCCAAGCGGATGAGTTAGGACAGGCAGCACAAAGCTTTGCGGCTGGAATTGCGAACGGACAGAGTTTAGCCTGCGCCGGGAGGAGCCTAGAGGATTGCACGGAGAGTGCACTGACTGCCGGCTTGCTAGTGGGCGAAGTCACCGACGGAGATTTTGGATGGAAACAGTTCCAACAGTTTTATGCGACTCTTACCTTAAAGAAAGAATTTGATAAGCGAAAAGCAAAAGGAGATGTGATCCGAGATAGAAAGAAATCCGGAATGGGAAGATTTTACGGCCAGGCGACAGCGATTCTCGGAGGACTGGGAGATTTTATCCAGAATGGAGTGCAGGCGATTGCGAGCTTTAGCCAGGCGATTGTGAGAGGGATCGGTGCAAGCTTTAGCGGAAACTGGGATGGAACTCATGAGGCAATGAAGGAAACAGGAGATTATTTGAATAAGGCAAAATCGAGTGCTCTATATTCGATCACCGGAATGGTGGACTTTAACTTGTTTCTAGGAGATCTTGTGAATGAAGCGGGAGGAATGTTAATCAACGAACTTTCCTTCAAGACGAAAGTCGTTAGTATGGGGATGTTAGACTTCGGGACTTTCAAGACGGATCATAGCGACTTGAATAGATCGATAGCAGCAGGGTATGAAGAACTCGCCGATAACCGAGAAAAATACATGAGCGAAGAACACAGGGTATATTCAAGAAACGCGAATTACTTATATAAGAACGATCAGGTATCGGATGCGATCGTTACGACAGGCTTGGCGGCTTGCACGGCGATTCCGAACCCAGCATCCCCGGGATGTTTTACCGGTTTAGTAGCTTACAAGACAGCTCGAGGAGCTTACGAGGGAGGAGTGGTTGGAGCAGGGGCGGCACTCGGAAGCGCAGCTCTTACCTCCACAATGAGGTCCACCGGCTTCGGGGTGAACTTCGGATACAGCTACGCGAACGGTTACAGCGCGGGAATCAACTACGGGATACCAGGACAGACAACCGGAATTCAGGGCGGAGTCGGATACTCGCAGAGAAACGGATGGAATGCAAAGATCGGCTACGGATTTAAGAATGGTGTTAACTTATCCTACGACCATTCCGAATTCGGAGGAGATACATACACCGGAACCTTAGCGAACAACTACGGAGGCGCATTCTTAAACATAATACGGAAAACGGGTACAGTGGGGGAATTAACGTCACGTCCAACGGTTCCATCTTCGGGAATCCGTTGGGTGCGTTTAGCACTCTCGGTTATGGGAACTCGGGAGTATATAATGATGTGAGTTATTTGTTCCTGAGAAGGCGCCTATGACGGATCGTATAACTTCGTATAATGTATGCTATACGAAGTTATTACGTATTTTGTTCCTGAGAAGGCGCCTATGACGGAAGCCGAGAGGGAACAGGCTGCGGAGTCTGCCAGGAATAACCTGTTGAATAATATCCTGGGTGGGATCGGGTATGTGGCTGGGAGAGTCGGGGACTTTGCGAAAGAGGTTTGGGACACTGCTTCTAAGTTTGTAAGTTCCCTTTGGAATGGCGAATCGCAAGGTGAGCATGACTCCTGGATTATGCCGGTATTCAAAGATAATCCGAAAGGATTTGGATTGGATGAAGCGATGCCTAAGAACTATGATCCATCGAAGGGAGAAACAGGGTGGACTCTTGCTTACGGAGCGGAAGGGAAAAATATAGTTGGGTATGTCCAAGAATTAAAGAATGGAATTGTAAATGAGATATCTGAGCGAACCATAAATGGCCAGGCGAGAACGTACGTAAATGGAACGTTACTGGAACATGGTGATGGAATGACAATGGACCAAGACGGGAAGTTGACAGTAATCAAGAAAGCTGATCTTGTCAATTATATAAAAGAGCACGGTATAACTAATGCGGTAGTTAGTACGAATGGAATTGGGAATTCAGGTGTAGACGCGGCTCAAATGTTTCAGTCGATCGCAAGGCATGTAAACATACTGGACGCAAAGGAAGGAGGCGAAACCAGGGAAGTAATTCATTTGTTCCGAGATAGGCAGGTAAGTAACGCCGTATCACCAAATTTGAATGATAGAATTATTTCATCCTCGCTTACAGCCTTGATTGATGCCAGAGCATTTTCGACTGGAGGTGCCATTATTGGACATAGCGCAGGTGCACGTACGATTGAAAATGGGATTAGGGATGCTGGAGTGTTTGCTATAATCAAAGCAGACGTAATTACCTTGGGAGGAGCAAATAATAATGCTTTGAATGCTCAGGTAAAATCATGGACAGACATTATGCACAAGCAGGACTTAGTTACCGGAAATACTTGGGGGACTAAAAATTACGATACGAGTATTGATAATTACAAGGCAATCACGACTAACTTCCAAGATACGAATAATAAGGACTGGAAGACGCATAGCTATATGGGCACTTATCGAGAAGAATTTTTGCAATATTATGTAAGGAATTGGTGAGAAGAGTGAATCGATTTGATTTGTTGCTTTTTGCGGGATTATTTTTTGTAATTTTTTGTACAGATGCTAAAACAAATAAGCATGGAGATTATACTTATCGATAACGTTCTAAATATTTCGCACATTTATAGATAAAAAGAAAGGCTCTCCTAACCGATTGAGATTGTAAGCAAACAAATTTCAAGAAGAGGAGAACCCCCCATGAGGGCAGAAGAAGATAAAAGCCACCTGAAAGTAATCCAAGTGGATGAGACCCAACTCAAGAAGGACTTGAGTGAACTCGTAAGAGGTTCAGTCGAAGAAACGCTGAATGCTCTTTTAGATGAGGAGGCAGATAAACTCTGCCAAGCCTCGAAGTATGAAAGAAATCCAGATCGAGTAGATACCCGAGCCGGATCTTATAATAGAAACTTCGAAACAAAAGCCGGAAAAGTAAAGTTAAAAGTTCCTAAACTTAGAACAATTCCGTTCGAGTCTGCGATCATCGAAAGATACAAACGTCGAGAGAGTTCTGTAGAAGAAGCTCTTATGGAAATGTATTTAGCCGGAGTATCAGTCCGGAGGGTCGAGGATATCACGGAGACGCTCTGGGGAACGAAAGTTTCTCCTTCAACGATTAGCAAATTAAATCAGAAAGTCTTTGTTCAGATCGACGAATGGAGAAGCCGTCAACTTACCGATGAATATCCTTACGTTTACTTGGATGGCCTCTATCTCAAGAAATCCTGGGGTGGTGAAGTCCGCAACGTAGCGATTCTGGTAGCCATAGGAGTCAATTCAGAAAGGGCTACAGAGAGGTTTTAGGCTCTATGGAAGGGAGCGAGAGAAGACAAGGAAAGTTGGCAAGCTTTCTTAAAGCACCTGAAGGATAGAGGGCTCAAAGGAGTGAATTTAATGATCTCTGATAAGTGTCTAGGTTTAGTGGAATCGATCCCTTACTTCTTTCCTGAATCCAAGTGGCAAAGATGTATCGTTCATTTCTACAGGAATGTATTCGGGAAAGCACCAAGAGGTTCTTTTCAAAGTTATATCTCAAATGCTGAAAGCAATCCATGCTCAAGAGAACAAAGATGAGTCTTTGAAGAAAGCCAAATTCGTCGTAGAACGACTAACGGAAATGAAATTAAAAGAAGCGGCTAAAGTAGTTTCTGATGGAATTGAGGAAACTTTAGCCTATATGGACTTTCCTTCCGAGCATTGGAGAAAGATACGAACGAATAATCCTTTAGAGCGGATCATCAAGAGATCAGAGAGAC